>CALMJO010000024.1 GCA_937864375.1 uncultured Spirochaetota bacterium | reverse complement strand
ATCTAGTACGGTCTCGTGGGCTCGGAGATGTGTATAAGAGACAGCCGTAATACTGGTAATATCCCTGGGCCGTGGTGGCCGCCGCGAGCGCGGTCGCCGCGTGCGCCACGGGGCAATGGCTCCCCTCGGGGTCCGCGGCGGCGGTGACCATGGCCGCGGCCCCGGCGCACAGGGTCGCGTACCCGAGTATCCTGTGCCAGTTGAGGCTGTTCCAGGCGCTGCCGGCGTCCGTGAGCTCCCCGGCGCCGCTCGCCGCCCGGAGGCCCGTCGCGGTGAAAGTGAACGTGGTGAACGGGTAAGGGTCCGGCCTCTCCCCGATGGACAGGTTCCCGGGATAATCCAGCGCCGCGAGCGGGCATGCTGCGCCCAGGATCGCCAGGATGAATGCGAGTATGCGTGTCTTCATTATCGGCCCTCCGGAGGAATGCCCCGGGTCACATTATTCATGACAATTTCCCGGGTGTCAAGACCCAGGTCTCGGCGGGCGCAGGCCCCGAATTTTCTGTCCAATAAATGCCCCCGCGGGCCGATTACTAGAGTAAGGACCGTTTCACCGTATATACCGCATTGTCCCGGGGACGTGCCATGAACACGAAAAAGAAGATACTGCTTGCCGGCATAATCATCAGCTCCATCCTGCTGTTCACCTATATCTCGCTGCGCTTCGGCATGATCGAGCGCGAATACGCGGGGGAGCTCGCCGCCCAAAGCGCCTCCGTGGGAACGGTGCTCCGGCACTACGGGAGCGAGGGCCCCGTCGCGGGAAAGGACCTCACGAAGTTCTTCGAATACGCGGGCAAGACCTGGGACAATATCGCCATGATCGCGGTCAAGGACCAGTCCAACCGCATCCTGGTCGCCGGGAGGAACGAGTCCTTCATCGATACCGAGGGGTTCGAGGCGCTCATCCAGGGCTTCACCCGCAACGAGTTCCCTCCCCGCCAGGACGCTCCCTTTCTGGTCAGGTACTACAGCCAGCTCAAGTTCTACATCTTCCCGCTCAATGTGCAGGACGCGGTATTACTGATGGTGTACCCGTACCGGCTGTCGAGCGAGCTCCTCGTCAAGCTCCTCCTGGAGCTGGCGCTCATGGCCGTGCTCGCGGTCATATTCACCGCGGCGCTGTATATCTTCCTCAGGAAAACCGGCCGCATAGCCGACGAAACGCCCTACCGTGTGATCCATTTATTGAAGAAAGAGCGTCCCACCGAGGAGATCAGGGAAACGCCCGCGGCGCGCGTCGAAAAGGACGCGGCCCGCTCCCTGCACGACTACGTGTACGAGCTGTTCGGGCATATCGCGAGGGAGTACGGCACGGGCTCGATCGCCCTGTACGTGACGAACCATGCCACGGGCGAGCTCGAAAAGATGTACGAGCTCTCCGGCGCCACCTTCCTGAAAATCGACTCCGTCGGCTTCGAGCGCATCGACCTCACCGGCGAGATGGGCGAGGAGCTCGGCAGGGGATCCATTCTCATGCTCGACCGGAGCCGGAAGATCATAATCCCAGTGGGTTACCGCGGCTCGCTACTTGGAACGATCGTGCTCCTGCGCGAGACCGAGTTCCGGGGGCCCGAGGTCAAGGACATCTCCCTGAAGGGCGCCTCGCTCGCGAAGGCGGTGAGCGATTTCCTGGTGCTCTCCGACGTGGTGGTGGACGCGCAGACCGGCCTTTTCAGCAAGCCCTATTTCCAGCTCAAGTACGACGAGTACGCGCGGGCGCATGCGGAATCCGGGGAGCACTTCGGGATAATTCTCCTCGCGCCCTTCGGCACGGGCGCTCCCTCCGACGAGGCCGCGGCAATGCGCGTCTTCAAGACCGCCGCATACAAGGCCGCCGAGGCCGTGGGCCGCTCGGCCACGATGAGCCGGCTTGACAGCCGGATGGCAATCCTGCTCCCGGGCGCCGGCAGGAGCGCCGTGATCGACGCCGCGAACCGGGTAATCGAATCGCTCAGGGACACCGTGGTGAAGATCGGGAAGCACGAGCGCGTCCAGATCTTCCCGCTCGCGGGCGTTTCGTCCAGCGAAACCGAGGGGCCGGGGGGGGACCCGTTCGGCGCCGCATTGCACAACCTGGACATATCGAGGTCGAGGGGCGAAAACGTGTTCAACGCCGCGCGGTAAGCGCCCCGGGAACAGGACATAATTACGAATCGGCCGGGGCACGGTCTCCCCCCTTATAATAGAAAAAAATTTGATTAATGATTGACAAACTAAGGCCTCAGGGCTAATCATCCGCGCAAATCCGCATGAGTGGATTCCCGCACGATTCGCGAGGACATCCATGCGAATAAACACTTACAATAACTCAAAGGAGTTAAAAAAATGAAGAAGGTTTTCACCGTTATTCTCGTATCCGTTTTCGCGCTCGCGTTCGTAGCGTGCGGCCCCAGCGCCGGCCAGGTTGAACTTGCGAAGCTTTACAAGGACGTCACCAAGAGCTACAACGACGCCGCCAAGGCCGTTGCCGATGCGAAGACCGCCGACGACGCTCTCAAGGCGATCGAGAAGGGCCTTGCTCTCAAGAAGGACCTCGCCGACAAGAAGGAAGCGCTCGTGAAGAAGTTTGCGGATGCGAAAGACAGCGACGCCACCAAGAAGGAAGCTGATGAGCTGAAGAAGGCCCAGGATGCTTTCGGCAAGGCGAAGGCCGATGCTGCGAAGAAGTACGAGAAAGACAAGAAGTTTGCCGATGAGCTTGCGAAGCTCGAAAAGCCGGTTGAGAAGAAAGCCGACGAGAAGAAGGCGGAAAAGAAGTAAGCCTTTTCTCCGGAATTCTCAACATGATAATGCCGGTGCGAAAGCGCCGGCATTTCTGTTTTCCAAGGACCTGTGCGGCGATCCTGCGCGGGATAGCCCGATACAGAACCGGTAAAAAACGATTTCGCGACGCGGCGGCGGGTTCATCGCGCAGGCTTACCGGGTGGAATCCATTCTACCAGGTAAAAATTCACCCGCCGTTTCGCGCGGATCGTGGAAGAAACTCAGTAAAAATCCTCGGTGCACAGCGCGTACACGGTCAGCGATGCGAGCGCGAGCGACATGACGAACGCGGCGCCCAGCACTCCCAGCGATACCGGGGTCTTGAACTCCGTGCGGCCCCTCAGGATGAAGGCGATGTGCACCACGAACGCGAACACGCCCCCCGCCGCAAGCACCAGCGCGAGCACCATCCCGGGAAACGTCCCCCGCTTCACCTGCATGAGCCCGAACATGATGAGCGCCACCAGGGGCACGTGGAGCAGCACGAAGCCCCCTATCCCCCCGGGCAGGCGGAAAAGTTCCCACTCCTTCCAGTAGGCGGAATCGATTTCGTGTACGATGACGAGGGTCGCGGCGCATACGTAGAGCCAGGAGAGCGCGTCTTTCATAAGGGGTTCCATGTTCACCTTCCCAAGGGAGTTTGCAGAGATTTGACAACGCACCGCGCTCAAAGTAAAGCACTTTGCGGCATCCTCTCCCCGGCTGGGCCGCAATCCGTCTTTTTTATTTGATTATTTATTAATTTCAGGCTATGGTTCGACTGCGTACATGAAAAGCGTTCTACGCATTATAGGCTTTCATGAGAACGCACAACCATTCCATACAAGGAGCATGATCATGAAAAAAGCATTATTGGTCGTATTTGCGGGCGTTGTGGCTCTATCATTCATCGGCTGCGGTCCTTCACAGGGCCAGGTCGAGCTCGAAAAGCTGTACAAGGATGCCAACGCGAAGCTTGCGGAGGCCACGAAGGTATTGAAGAGCGCGAAGACGGCGGACGAAGCGGTCAAGGCCATTGAGTCCGGCACGGCGGCTCTCAAGGACACCGCCAAGAAGGAAGAGGCCCTGCTCAAGCAGTACCCCAACACCAGGGAAAACGATTCCCTCAAGAAGCTTCAGGGCGAGTTCGAGAAGGTTTCCAAGGATTTTGCCGCCCAGTTCGAGCCCATTGCGAAGAAGTTTGCCGGCGACAAGAAGATACTGGACGCCATGGAAAAAATCTCGAAGATGTAATCGCGACTGCAGACCGGATTTACTGCGGTGAAGGCCGGCCCGGTTCCGGCCTTCGCCTTTTTAAGAAACGCGGTTTCACGAGCGGTTCATCTGAAAATTTCCGTCGACGATTCCGCGGGTTGACGATACTATTGAAGAGTGCCGCGGACGGGCCGCTTCCGTGAATCCGCGCAATTAATCCCATCGTACCGGAGTCACAGTACCCAATGCCCGACCAGTCACCGTCCAGCTTTCTCGCGCGGCTTGAGCGCCCGGAACCCCTCATCCTCGACGGGGCCACCGGCACCATGATCATGAAGGAGATCCCGGGCTTTCGCGGGTGCAATGAATCGCTCAACCTTGAACGGCCCGACCTCGTCCTCCGGGTGCACAGGGCGTACATCGACGCCGGCGCACACATCATAGAAACCAACACCTTTGGCGGGAGTGCGCTCAAGCTCGAGGAATACGGGCTCGCCGCCTCGTGCGAGAAGATAAACGAGCGCGCCGCGCGCATTGCGCGCGAGGCCGCCGGGGAAAGCGGCGTCTTCATCGCGGGCTCCATGGGGCCCAGCGGAAAGCTCATCGAGCCTCTCGGGGAGACGCGCGTGTCCGCGGCATACGAATCCTTCGCGGCCCAGGCCCGCGGGTTCGCGCGGGGAGGCGTGGACCTCGTCATCATCGAGACGATGAACGACCTGCTCGAGGCGAAGACGGCGCTGCGCGCCGTCCGCGACATCTCGCCTGTCCCTGTGATATGCAGCATGACCTTCGAACCGGGCGGCAAGACCCTCACGGGGACCGGCGTATTCACGGGACTCGCGACGCTGGCAGAGTGCGGCGCCGGCGCGGTGGGCATCAACTGCAGCATGGGCCCCGACGGCATCCTCGCGCTCTACCGCGATCATATCGACGAGCTGCGGCGAATCGGAGTCCCGCTCACCGTGTGGGCCAATGCGGGGCTCCCCGAGTTCAGCGACGGGCTCGCCCATTACCACCTCTCCCCCGAAGAATTCGCGCGCTACTCCATGGAATTCGTCCGCATGGGGATACGGGTGATCGGGGGATGCTGCGGCACGGCGCCGGAGCACATCGCCGCGCTCAGGAAACGCTGCGGTTCGTGCACGGGCCCGTTACTCGAAGCCAGGCCGGAGCACCGCTTCATCACGAGCCGTTACCGGGCGCTCGACCTCTCCTCGCACGAGGGGCTGGTGCTCGTAGGCGAGCGCCTGAACCCCACCGCGCGCAAGAAGTTCGCACAGGAGCTCAAGGCCGGACAGAACGCCTTCCTCAGGGAGGAATCCAGGAAGCAGGAGGCCGAGGGCGCACACGTGCTGGACATCAACGTGGGAGTGCCCGACATCGACGAGGCCGCGTCCATGCGCTCGTCCATCTCCATCCTGGGGGGACTCGTGAAGACCCCGCTCATGATCGACTCCGACAATCCCGCCGTGATCGAGGCGGCGCTGGAGCTCTATCCCGGGGTGGGCATCATCAACTCGGTGAACGGCAAGAAGAAGAGCATGGAGGGCGTGATTCCCCTGCTCGCGCGGTACGGCTCGTTCGTGGTCGCGCTCTGCCTTGACGAGAGCGGCATCCACCGCGACGCGTCGCGGCGCATCGCCATAGGCGAGCGCCTGCTGGACTCCCTCGCGGCGGCGGGCGTGTCTCCCGGGCGCGTGTTCATCGATCCCCTCATGCTCGCCGAAAGCGCCGAACCGGGCGCGGCCATGGAAACGCTCTCCGTGATCCGGCATTTCGCGGCCCGGGGAATCAGGACGAGCCTGGGAATCAGCAACATCTCCTTTGGCCTTCCCGCGCGAAAACACATCAACACCGTATTCCTGAACATGGCACTGGAGGCGGGGCTGTCGGCCGCCATCATCAATCCCTCGGCCGTCAGGATCATCGACGCCCCTACCGGGGACGAGCGCCTTGCGGAGGCCTTCCTCACCGGGCGGGACCAGGGGGCCGGCGCCTACATCCGCCATTTCCGGGAAAAGGAAGCCGCGGAGCAGGGCGCGCCCGCAGCGGCGGCGGGGGGGACCGAGGGGGACCTGG
>CALMJO010000023.1 GCA_937864375.1 uncultured Spirochaetota bacterium | reverse complement strand
GTGGTCCACCGCCATCATGCTGGAGATGTATATAGGCTGGTCCATCTGGTTCAGCATCCTCGTCACCGCCGGCGTGGTTGGTTTCTACACGGTGTCCGGGGGGCTTGCCGCCGTCACCTACACGGACGCGGTTCAGCTCGTGATCATGTTCATTGGCGCCATAGCCGTTGCGGTCGTGGGAATAAACGAAATCGGCGGCCTGGACGTGTTCGTCTCCGAGGTGCAGACTAGGTTTCCCTCCCATGCCCAGGCGTTTCTTCCCTCCACTCACGAGGAATTTCCCTGGCCGGGAGTGCTGATGGGGCTTGCCCTCGTCCTTTCACCGGCCTACTGGTGCACCAACCAGGCCATTCTCCAGAGAAGCCTGGGCGCGCGAAGCGAATGGGACGGAAAGGCCTCCATGGTAATGGCCGCGTTCGCAAAGACCCTCATCCCGCTCCTGATCGTGCTGCCGGGATTCTTTGCATTGATACTGTGCAGGGACAAGCTCGCGAACGCCGACCAGGCCCTGCCCTGGGTCGTCAAGAACCTGCTCCCACCCGGCATATCGGGGCTCATGTTCGTGTCGTTCATAGCGGCGCTGCAGTCGTCGATATCATCCACGCTGAACTCCACGTCGGTCATGGTAACGCGCGACATCATCGGAGTGCTCTCGAAACGAACCGACGACAACGCCGAGCTTAAGCTGGGCCGCACCATCACGATGATCTCCCTGTTCCTGGGCATACTCTGCGCGCCGCTTACAGGCGAGTTCAGGGGGATCTACGTATTCGTCCAGCAGCTTCTTTCATTTTTCCAGGGCCCTGTATTCGCACTGATCCTGCTAGGCATACTGAGCAAAAAAATTACCCCGCGCGCCGGTTTCTGGTCTCTGGTACTGGGAGTTGCGCTGGCCGCGGCGCTGTACACGATCGATTTGAACATGCTCTACATGGCTTTCTGGAGTTTCATTTTCTCCATAGTCCTGTTGCTGGCGATAAGCCGGTTCACGACGCCAAGGAGCGACGAGGAACTGCTGAATCTCACTTATTCCACGGTCGTAAAGGATGCATGAAATGTTTGATTGGATACATGGATTACCGCTGTGGTCGGCCAAGATGGGGGCCGCATTCCTGTTCCTGGGAATACTGGCGATCACCTGGGCCACTCCCGCCGATTTTGTATTCCATGGCGCTCCCGACAGGGCTCGGTGGCGGGACCTCAGGATCTGGGCGACCGTCCTCATTTTAACACAGTGCCTGATTTACTACATTTTCTAAGAATACGAATGAAAGGCAGCAGCGCTATGCACGCTCCAGGAAAATTGATTCTATGCACATTTCTGGCAGGGACGCTTCTCGTCCCGGTTCGCAGTGCCCGTTCCGCCGAGGGTTTCAGCTTCTATGTCCGCAGCGCGGTGAGGGCCCCGCTGCTCGACGAGAAAATTGTGAACCTGACCAGGGCCCTGGAACAGTGGAGTCCCGAACATGGGACCGCGATCAAGGCAAAGATTTTTTACAACCGCGGATCGGCGTATATAAAGAAAAAGTACTACCAGCAGGCCTATGATGATTTCTGCCGGGCGATAGAGATCGAGCCCTCGTTCGCGAAGGCATTCAACAATCGCGGCATTGTCGCCCAGATTCTCAACAGCAGCGATAAAGCGGTCCTGGATTATACCGCCGCCATCGGCCTCAAGCCGGATTTTTCCGAAGCGTATTACAACAGGGGAATCGCGCTCTCGACCCAGGGCCTGTTCCTGCGCGCGATCGACGACTACTCGACGGCCATCCAGCTCAATCCGGCATACGCGAACGCGTACAACAACCGCGGCATCGCATACCTGCGGCTTCGGGATTTCGACAGGGCGATTGCCGACTTCAACAGGGCCATCGAGCTCGACCCAAAAGATCCGTCATTCTACAACAACAGGGGCGTAACCCTTTCCCGAATTGCGCAATACGCAAAAGCAATCGAAGATTTTTCAAAGGCCATCAGCCTGAACCCGGAGAATCCCGTTCTGTACAGCAACAGGGGAGTCGCCTACCATAACAACAGCGCCTATAACGACGCGGCCCGCGACTATTCTCAATCCCTGAGAATAAATCCCCAGGACGACGACGCCTACCGCAATCGCCAGCGAGCGCTCCAGAGCGAAAAAATATCCGCGGCGCCTGTCATTGATGCACCCAAGCCCGATCCACTTTCCAGAAAATACGCGGAAACGTTCTACATGCAGGGAAGCACTTATCTTGAGAAGGGCTATTACGATCTGGCAATATACGAATTCACCAGGGCGCTCGCGTTCGATCCGTCCTTCGAAAGCGCGTATGCGAAGCGCGCGATCGCATACACCGAAAAGGGGAACTATACCAGCGCCGTCGAGGATTATTCATATTCGCTTCGCCTTGGCACGGACAACGCCGATGTGTTCTACAACCGCGGTGTGGCGTACTATAACCAGAAATTGTACGCCCAGGCCCTGGAGGATTTTTCTTCGTCGGTAAAGATCAACTCCCGGCACGCGATGGCGTTTAACAACAGGGGAAGCGCGCATTTCAACACGGGAAGCCTGGACAAGGCGCTAGAAGATTATTCCAAGGCGCTTTCGATCTGGCCCGACTATTCCATGGCGTTCAGCAATCGCGGCATTGCGTACTATTTCTCCGGCAACTACGACAAGGCGAGCGCCGATCTTTCAGAGTCAATCAGGCTGGACCCGGCCGACTTTATCAGTTATCACAACCGGGGAATCGTCCGCTACCTGAGCGGCAACCTGAAGGGAGCCATGGACGACTTTGATTCTTCCTTGAAGATCAATCCCTATTATTCGTTCAGCACGGCATGGAAGCTCCTTTCTGCGGCGGCACTATCCAGGGCAGAGTTCGATCAGGTCGTAAAACTGTCGGCAGGACGGTACTGGAAATACTCCGGTTTCTGGGGCGATGCCGTGGTCCGTTATCTCATGGGCATGGTTCCGGAAGCGTCGCTCTTCGCCCTGGCCCAGGCGGGAAAGGACGATGAAACCGTCCGGAAACAGGTTTCCGAAGCGTACTTTTATACCGGAATGTACCGTATGCTCGTTCAAAACAACAGGGAAGCCGGCATGGACTACCTCAGGAAGTGTATTCAGAAGGACCTGTCTTTTTTCTATTCGAACGCCGTGGCTGGATTCGAGCTTAAAAGAAATTCCTCAAGAACGCCTTAAATCGTTTCCTGCCGCGTTCCGGAAGACAATCTCGCCTTCGCAGATTGTCCATTCCACGGATCCATGCAGGTCCCGGTTCATGTAGGGAGTGTTCTTGCACCGCGATGTGATGAACTCCTCGTCAATATGCACCTTTTTCTCGGGGTTTATGACTACCACGTCCGCCGTTTTTCCCGTTTTTAATTCGCCGCGATCTATCTTGAGTATTCGCGCCGGATTGATCGTGAGCTTCCTGAACGCGTCAAGGTAGGAGAAGCCGTTGTCCCTGACCAGCACGCTGATCACCAGCGGAACGGCGGTTTCCAGTCCCACGATCCCGAAGGGCGCGTACTCAAGCTCCTGCATCTTTTCATTCAGGAGGTGCGGCGCGTGGTCGGTTGCGATTACGTCGATCACTCCGGTCCTCAGTCCCTCGATCATCGCCTTGCGGTCGGATTCAGTGCGCAGCGGCGGATTCATCTTCGCCATGGCCAGATGCTCGCGGATCGCGTCGTCGGTGAGGGAAAAGTAGTGGGGCGCCGTCTCGCAGGTGACGTTGATCCCCGCCTCCTTCGCCCATTTGATGATCTGGATCGAGCCGGCCGAAGACACGTGGGCGATATGGAGCTTGCCCCTGGTAAGGCGCGCGAGGATCACGTCCCGCGCGATCATCACCTCTTCGGCCTCGCGCGGAATTCCCTTGAGGCCCAGGAGCGTCGAGTTGACTCCCTCGTTCATGATGCCTTCGTCCACCAGGAGAATGTCCTCCTGTCTCTTATACACATCTGACGCTGCCGACGAATAGAGAGGTGTAG
>CALMJO010000022.1 GCA_937864375.1 uncultured Spirochaetota bacterium | reverse complement strand
GGATAGAGAATCCCGGGCGCAAGCATCCGGGCCGCGCTGGCCGCCATTTCGGGCGTCATGGTGTAGGGAAGGTTCATGGGAATGAACGCGACATCCACGCCGGCGAGCGCCTTCATCTCGGGGATGTTTTCGGTGTCCCCGGCCACGTACACGCGCGTCGCGCCAAAAACGATCACGTAGCCGTTGCCCGCGCCCTTCGGGTGGAAGGGATTGCCGTCCGGCCGCTTGTTCACGAGGTTGTAGGCCGGCACCGCCTCGATCCTGAAGCCCTTCACCGTCTTCACGTCACCGTTCTTCATGGCGATGCCGTCCCCGAGCGCCTTCGAGGCCGCCTCGCTCGCCACGATCTCCGTGTCCTTCGTTCGGATCTTTTCCATGGCCGCCTTGTCCAGGTGGTCCGGATGCTCGTGCGTGATGAGAATAAGGTCCGCCTTCGGGAGCGCGGCGTAGTCCGCAAGCGTGCCGCAGGGATCTACATGGATGATTTTTCCCGCGTGCGCGAACACGAGGCTCGCGTGGCCTATGAACGTGATTTTCAGGTCGCCCGCGCTTGTCTTGATGACGTCGGTCTCCGGCCCGTCCTTCGCGCATGCCGCCATCGCGACCGCGGCCATGAACAGCATAAGCGGCAACAGCAGTTTCATCATGAGAATTCCTCCGCGTGTTTTCCGGGAGGCCCGCGCCTCCCGTGGGAAAAATGTATACCCCGGGGGCGGGAAAGGCAATGCGAAATCGTCACGGTGAAGGCGCGGAAGCGCTTCGCGCCTTCACCGGCCCTCCTCCCCGGCCCAGAGCGCGGCCATGCCGCCCACGTTTTCGCACCCGGCGCGCGGCGACGTGCCGCGAAAGAGAAGCTTCCCCGCCCGGTCCACGAGCTCGACCTCGAGGAGGGCGTCGATGCTCTCCTTGATGACGCGCTCCATGCTCCCGGTGCGCGGCGCGATGAGCTTCCCATGGTCGCGGGCGCTCACCCGCACAGATATCGCATAACGCGAATTTCCAAGGCGCGCTCGGATTGTCCCCCCGCGGTCCTCCAGCGCCTCTATGCGTGACCGGTTCCACGTCATGAAACGGTAGAAGGCGCCCCCCGCGTAGAGAAAGCACAGGAAGCCGGAAAAGTATCGTCCGCGCCAGGGGATCTTCGCGACCGAAAGCATGAAGGAGGCGTCGCTCTCCGCGAACGAGTTCGCCTGCGCCCATATCCAGCGCTCGGGGAAGGAGACGCCCCAGTCCTTCTCGACGTAGCCCCGCCCCTCGCCAAAGGCGTAGCCCCTGCCGTTGACGCGTACTTCTCCCCGCACCGCGTGCGCGGCGCTCACGACGCCGTGGTAGCACTCCATCACGGGGACGTAGGAATACCAGCCCATGACGCCGGGCGCGAGAAGCGTGCGCGGGAAGCGTGTAAAGGGCCCGTATTCAAAACGCCCCCGGATGCGCATGCCGCTCCCCTCCAGATCCAGGTCGATGCCCCGCGCCGAAAACCGGTTGGGCCCAACGCGAATGTCGAAGCCGCCGGGCTCCGCCTTGAACGCGTCCAGCGGATACTCGAAGAAAGCGGTTTTCCCGCGCTTCCCGTCAATGAACTGCACGAAGGCCATTTTCTTTCCGGCGAGCGACACTCCCGGGATGAAAGACATCGCCTCCCCGGCATCATGCGAGACATGCTTGAAGTACCATCCCTCGAAGTATCCGTCGCGCGAGAGGTCTCCCTGGAAGAGCTCGGGGTTGAAGATGCGTTTCAGGTATCCTGTCCTTTTCATGTGCGTTCGGCTTCTCCGATTTATGGTTTACACGAGACGAGTTATTCAATATACTTTTAATACGGCGCGCAAGCAACAGCAAAATATTCAGGGGCGCCAATCAGCATTGTGAAGAGGGGACGCATGAAGATCGCATTGCGGATACTGGCGGTTCTAGCCCTGCTGGGCGTGGCCGAGGCCCGCGCGCTCACCAATGATCAGCTCATGGGGAAATGGGCGCTTTCCGGGAAAACCTGTTCCTACACCTACGAGTTCTTTTTCACGAGCGCGGTCGAGAAGCGCGTGATCATGGGCGCGGACATGACGGTCTGGACGGGTGCGGGCAATTTTTCCGTCAGGGAAAACACACTCATGATCACGCTCGACCGGACCGCGAGCGACACGCCGGTGGTCGAGATATTCCTGGTGGAATCGTACGACGGATCGAAGCTGGTACTGCGCGGCAGGGCGCGCTATTTCAACGACATCGATTCGGAACGGGTAGAGTTCACGCGGATTCCGGATTGATTGATTGTATATGGCATACCTCCGGCCGGGTGATGCGGTAAGTGTGTGCAAATTATCGCTAGAAGGCGTTGGTTCGGCGGTGTATTCTGGTGTTTGTTCCGGGTTTATGGATTTTTCCGGTGTATTCCCACCAGGTTTCCCAACACAATGAGCCTTTTTGTACTCTTTGCCCGAGGGTGTATCGACAAAGTTTTACATAGTTATGGCTTTTTCCCCCATCCGCCAGCAATTCATCCAGGTACCGCTCCGCCGCGATCCTCACAAAGTAGGAAACAGAAAGCTTCCCGAACTTTCGGAAATCCGTCACAAGCTCATTCTCCCCATATTTGAAGGTAATCGTAAACGTATGCCATTCTTTACTCGGATCCCTGGGCTGATATTTCACCAGCCCGAATCCCCCCGGGAAGTGATGAAAATCCTTCCGAATGCGGGTGAGGAGCAGAATCACAATCTCCCTCCGGGATTTCCCAAGCTGTTTGGCGGCGATTCCTATCTTGACGAAGACGGCGTTTTTCATATTGAGAGTCGTACGAAGCATTTTTATCCTCCCGGGAGGGCGAGAACATAAATTCGCGCCGCTCGTTATGTATCCGATCGGAAGGCCCAAAACAGGAGAATATTCTACGGATCTAGTCGAAAAATCACGGTGAGTAAATTCATACCTCGGCAGTGCCGGGAGGGCGCCCCTTTTATATTCAATATGCACCATACTTCCAGTACGCATATCAGCCCACCACCTTTACATTTTTTATTAATTTCTTCTTGAAATTATGTCCCGTTTTCAATGTAGTGAAACTGCCGTTTCCGCCATGAAGTTCATACACCTGCACAATCACTCGGACTATTCCATACTGGACGGCTCCATCACGGTCGACCGACTCATCGCGAGCGCCGAGGAGCTGGGCATGCCGGGCGTCGCGCTCACCGACCACGGGAACATGTTCGGGATTCTGGAATTCTACCAGAAGGCGCGCAGGAAGGGGATAAAGCCCATCATGGGCCAGGAGTTCTACGTGGCGCCGCGTTCGCGCAAGGAGCGGGGCGAGGGGCGCGGGGGACAGAACGGCAAGGACGTCGCGCATCACCTCATCCTCCTCGCGAAGGACCTCAAGGGCTACAAAAACCTATTAAAGCTCTCCTCCGAGGGATTCCTGGAGGGCTTCTACTACAAGCCCCGCATCGATTTCGAATTCCTATCCAGGCACGCCCAGGGGCTCATCTGTTCGACGGCGTGCATTGGCGGCGAGGTTCCCTCGCTCATCATACAGGGAAAAATGAAGGAGGCGGCCGCGGCGGCGGGGAGGCTCAATGAGCTCTTCGGCCGGGGAAATTTCTACCTGGAGCTCCAGGACCACGGCATGGAGGAGCAGAAGACCGCGAACCGCGGGCTCATCGAGCTTTCGGAAAAGCTGGACATTCCGCTCATCGCCACCAACGACTGCCACTACCTCGCGAAGGATCACGCCTTCTCGCACGAGGTGCTCCTGTGCATCCAGACCGGGAA
>CALMJO010000021.1 GCA_937864375.1 uncultured Spirochaetota bacterium | reverse complement strand
GGATTACCCTTGCCCTGGATGACCCGGTCACGTTTTCTCGATAATCCATAAAAAAACCGATAATTCCAGCCTTCCGTCCCTCATATATATAAACCGGCAGGGAGGGATTGCATGAACCACAGGAAAACAAGGCATTTCCAGCGGCGGCAGGCGCAGCGGGGCATCACGGGCGAGATGCTCCGGCTCGCGTACGAGTATGGAGCGCGCGAGCTTGACCGGATCATCCTGGACAGGAAGGCCGTCACGCAGATGATCCGGGAACTGGATGGTCTGAAGAAGGGGCTGGTCCGGATCGCCGACAAGGGAGGGATCGTGATTGTTGCGGACGGCGGCGCCCTGATCACCGCGTTTCCCATCACGCGGAGAATCTCCCGGCGCCACACGGGTTACCGGGAGAGCGCATGAGTGCGGGAAAAGGCGTGATTCGTGCGTCGCAGCACAACCACAGCTTCGAAAGGGTGATCCGGCTCGAGATCCTCCGGAAAGCCTACGGATATCGCGTCGCGGCGGGGAGGGTCGATGCGGTGCTCCTCGCCGGCGTGTCCAACTTTGAGTTCCGTGCGGATGAGGGCGCCCCTTTTTCGATAACGCACATGTATATCGGGAACGAGACGGGAAGGGACGCCGACGCGGCAATCATCATCTCATTCGAATCGCCATGCGAGGTGAGGATGTCCCATGCCGGTCCCCGCTGCCATGTGTATGTGAGCAGCTCGTCGGGAGAGAAGAGCAGGCTATGATCCGGCATGGAGGAGGCGGCCTGATGAAAAAGCTGATTATCATTTGCGCCTTGATTGAAGCATGGTTCATCGCGTATTACGATTTCCCCGCGCTGTGCAAATCCGCGACGATTGCGGGCTCGGCGCTGGGCAGGATCATGGACAGGGTCGCGGGGCTTTCCGGCAACTGGGTGAACGCGTACGGTTTTTACCTTCCCACGCACCCTGTCTACGGGTTCATCACCTGGAAGGAAATAGTTCTCTATGCGACGATCGCCGCGCTCGCCTTTATAATTGCCAGGCAGGACCGCCGGTTTTCTAGAAGGCTCGCGGTGCAGCGGTTTGAACACGGTGAGCAGGGTTCCGCGGGAATGCGCAGCCAGGTCCAGGCTCGTGATACTGCGGTCGTCACTTCCTGGACGGATCCCGGAATGGTCCACGACGCATTGAATAAAGGGAATAAAAATAATTTCTCGATCTGCGAGACGGAGCGGTTGATACAAAAGGCAATTTCCTGCAGTGGAAGCATCAGCTTCGACTATGTCGACAGGCACGGATCGTACACGCGCAGGAAGGTAAGGCCGCTGCGGATTTATCGTTCGGGAGGCCGCGGGTATTTCGAGGGATACTGCTGTCTCCGCGGGGATACACGAAACTTCATGATTGCGCGAATGCGCGGGGTGGAATGATCGGATGAAGAAACCGATTAGTGCATGATCAACGCTCCGTGTCCGAAGCAGGCGACTTGCCGCCATCTACCGCATCGGTCATCCATGTGAAAGTGAAGGATGAATCAGGCACTTCGCTGAATGCGTGCGTGATAAATGCTGGCATGCGCTAAAAAGTCCCGGATTCCTTGACCAGGTTACGCTTCACGACGGAGATATTATTGAACGATCCAGTGCACCCGGTACAGCGATTGCGAGCAGAAATACCTCACTTTGATACCTTCGCCCTCCATGGCCGGTAAATATAATACGTGCCCGACTTGATGTTGGCGATGTCAAGCGTCGTCTCGACCAGGTATCTCTTTTTATTCACGTTCTGGTGAAGGAGTGTAAGCGTCGTCTTCCCGTCATATTCCTTTAAGAACGCAACGTGGTCAGGCATTCCCAGCGTTTCGGACCCCCACTCGCGGCTTCCATTCGGGTAGGTCTTCGTCCAGGACGCCTTCACCTTCATGAAATGGATGATATCCCCGGGCATAAGGCTCGCGTCCTTCTCCAGCTTCAGGCCTGACGCGCCGCCGCCGGCGACCTTTTTGCCAAAGCCCCAGTGGCCGTCCCACGAAGCGCCAAGCTCGTTCAGGGGCTGGGCCGCGAGGTCCCAGCATTCCCCGCGCCCAATCTTTTGACCCATGTGACCGAGCGCAAAGGCGAGCATTTGCTCGTTGAGGTATTCAATATCCCCGGCAATCACGACTGCGCCGCACGCGGCGATGACGAACAGGAAAATCATAAGCAGGGAAGTTTTTTTCATGGTATTCCGCCCGGAGTGTAAAAGTGTTCTTAATGGGCTCATACTGATACCGGTTGAAAAAATCAATATATTTTATTCAGAAAGCAGGGTAATCGTTACGCTATCAAGGCATTTGTATTGAAGTGGGTCTTCTGTGACGGGGGACTATTGAGAGATCGCCGTGCCCGGCGGCACTCATTGAATAATCTTACCGGCCGGCGATGCGCTCCGGGAGGATACATTTCCATGTTGGGAGCGAACCATATAACTCCTTGACAATACCGGAAATCCATGCCAGGAAATATCGTATAGACCTGTGACCCTCCTGGCGAAGCCGAATCCCGGTCGTTTCAATTCAAACCTGCCAGGCGCGCAGGGCTCGTTAAGAAATTTCCTGGAGGACCGGCCATGAACAATCCGCATGACGACACGCGCAGTTTCTTCGCCGGGACCAGGCCTGGAAAAAAGGTACGCCACGGCAAGGCGTCGTTCGCGCTTCCCATACTCTACATGCGCGACGACCTTTTCGGTCTCTACTTTACCGCGGACTTCAGGAAGGTCAAGGCCATGATGCCCACGGACCGGATCCACCCGGTTACCATGCCCAACGGAAGGGCTATCGTCGCGCTCATGGCATTCAACTACGTCGACACCGCCATCGGCCCCTACGGCGAGGTCGCGGCGGTCATACCAGTGCTCCACGACAGGAAGCACCTTCCCCTGATGGGGCTCGTGCCGGCATTGCGGCAGGCGAATTACCCCGGCTTCGCGGTGTTCGTGATGCACCTCCCGGTGACGAGGATCGAGGCGCGCGACGCCGGACGGGGCGAGTGGGGTTACACGAAGTTCATCGCGGACATGCGCTTTGACATCACCCCTGAGTTCCTCCAGTGCTCGATGAGCGAGGGCGGCGCGCATATCATGGACCTGCGCGTCATGCGCAGGGGATTCCACGTGAAAGACGGCAGGCCGCTCGTCACCCTGTCGGTGAAGGATAAAAACTTAGTGCGGACCGTCATTCCCCAGAAAGGGGTGATGCGCATGTCCCTGGCGACGAAGGGCTCCTTCCTGAGGCTGGGCCCTCATGTCATGGCTCGTTCCCTCCAGGAGCTCGATATTTCGGAAAAGCCCTTCCTGGCAAGCTTCTATACGGAGCGCGCTGGCATACTTCCGTCAGGTACCATCATTGAGCAGGGCGTGCGCCCCTTCGAGGGATATCGCGGGAAAGATCGTAAAGCGGCGCATGTGGTTCACTATACGCCCTTCGGGGTGTGACCGATGAGGGTGGAGGGATGGAAGAGCGACCCGCGAACAGAGGCGGTCATGGAGAAGGACGAACAGCCGGCAGTCAAATTCCATTGACCGCTACAGGTTCGGCACCGTGAATGGGAACCGAGCTCTATCATATCCGGAGCATGATCGCGACCATTCGCGAGCACGGATACCGCAATGAACAGGTGCTCGATGCCATGCTGCGAACGCCCCGCCGTCTTTTCGCGCCGGCGCACCTCCCGCTCGACCAGGCCTACGGCGATTACCCGATAGTTATCGGTGAGCAGGAAACCATATCGCAGCCCTTCACGGTCGCCTTCATGCTCGACCTGCTCGACCTGCGCGCGGGAAACGCCGTGCTCGAAATCGGCACCGGCTCCGGGTGGAACGCCGCGCTCATGAAGCACTTAGTTGGAAGAAAAGGCCGCGTCACCGGGATCGAGTTCGACGAGCGCCTTGCAC
>CALMJO010000020.1 GCA_937864375.1 uncultured Spirochaetota bacterium | reverse complement strand
GTATTGCTCTTCGTTTATACTATAGAATGAAAATTTTTATAAATTGCATAGAGTAATACCAGACTACCGAGTATTTGCAACAACCACAAAATGAATTTTACTTAAATTTCTCTGAAATAAGTGAATAAATGCCACTATTCAGGAGGACGTACATGACCGCAGCGGGCTTCCGGGTCCCCTTTTTCGCGCGGGGCGACATTGACGGATTCATTGGGCTTTTCATTGACAACCTGGTAAACCTGATCCTCATCACGGGGCTCTGTCTTTCCATAGGCATGCCCGCGGACCTGGTGTTCGGGAAGATCATGCCGGGCGCGGCGCTTTCGGTGCTCGCGGGTAACCTCTTCTACTCGTGGCAGGCCCGCAGGCTCGCCATGAAGGAACGGCGGCTCGACGTGACGGCCCTCCCCTACGGCATCAATACCGTAAGCCTCTTCGCATTCTTCTCATTCATTATCGCCCCCATCTACATCCACACGAAGGATGCGGACCTGGCCTGGAAGGTGGGGGTCGCGAGCTGCTTCGTGAGCGGCTTTTTCGAGGGAGTGGGCGCCTTCGTGGGCGAGCGCATCCGGCGCATAACGCCCCGCGCGGCGCTCCTGTCCACGCTCGCGGGGATCGCGCTCGTCTTCATCGCGCTCGCGAACACCATACCGCTCTGGGACAAGCCCCTCATCGCGTTCGTCCCCATGGCCTTCATCCTCATGGAATATTTTTCGCACGTGAAGCTGCCCTTCCGCATCCCTGCGGGACTCTATGCGCTCACCGCAGGGGGCATCATCGCATGGAGCATGGGCGCGATGAGCCCGGAGGCGCTCGCGGCGTCCACGAACAATGTCTCGTTCTACGTGCCCGTATTCGCACTGACGGAGATTGTCGCGGGGTTCGGCGACGTCGCGCCCTACCTGGGCATCTCGATCCCGATGGGCGTGATCGCGTTCTTCGCGACCATCCAGAACCTGGAATCGGCCGCGGCGGCGGGCGACAACTACCCGGCGACCCCGGCGCTCGCGATGAATGGAATAGGAACAATGGTGGGGTCGATCTTCGGGTCCCCCTTTCCCACGACCGTGTACATAGGTCATCCCGGCTGGAAGGCGATGGGCGCCCGCGGCGGCTACTCGGTTCTGAACGGCGCGGTGATGTCCCTCATCTGCTTTACGGGGCTCATGAGCGTAATCGTCGCGTTCATCCCGCTCGAGGCCGGGTACCCCATCCTCCTGTGGATCGGCATCGTCATCACGGCGCAGGCATTCCAGGCGACGCCGTCGGCGCACGCGCCCGCGGTCGCGCTGGGGCTCCTCCCGGCGATCGCATCGTGGGGGCTCTCGCTCCTGCGCCAGTACGCCAATCCCGCGGGACAGCTCTCACTCGAGGAGGTGAACGCCCTCATCGCGAAGACGATGCCTCACATGAAGGGAATCGTCGCCTTCGCCGAGGGGCCGCTCCTTTCCGCGATGTTTCTCACCGCGGTGGGGGTGTACCTCGTGGAAAAAGATTTCCTCATGGCGTTCTTCTGGGCGATCCCGCTTTCGGTGTGCACGTTCTTTGGCATCATCCATGCGCCCGCGATCGGCCTCAACGCGGCGCCGGGCCTCGCGCTCGGGTACGCGCTCTTTGCGGGGGTGCTGCTGCTGGTGCACGTTTATTACCGGAAGGGATTTCGGGGGGCCGATTAGCCGATCGGCCCTCAACGCTCTTTTGCCCGAATGATGCGGGGATAACGTTTTTTGTTTTACATAATCGGCACTATTTTTTATTTATGCTTCTTCGAACCAAAGCACTTGCATACGGATGGATACCATGATTGAACTGGATTTTGAAAAAACGGGCGGCCTCATCCCCGCGATCGCCCAGGACAGCGCGACGGGACAGGTCCTCATGATGGCCTTCATGAACAGGGAGGCGTGGGAGCTCACGCTCAGGACGGGAATCATGCACTACTGGAGCCGGTCGAGGAACCAGTTGTGGAAGAAGGGCGAGTCCTCCGGGAACGTCCAGGAGGTGAAGGAGATACGTGTCGACTGCGACAACGACTGCGTGCTTGTCAAGGTGCGCCAGGTGGGTGAAGCGGCGTGCCACACGGGTTTCGTGAGCTGCTTCTACCGCGTGGTGGACGGAGGAACGCTCCGCGAGGACGGCGTGAAGGTGTTCGATCCAAAGCAGGTGTACGGGGGGAAAAAATGAGCAACGGCAAACTCAAGCTGGGCATCCCCAAGGGGAGCCTGGAAAAATCCACGATAGAGCTTTTCCAGAAGGCGGGCTGGCGCATCTCCGTGTCCTCGCGGAACTATTTTCCCTCGATCGACGACGGCGAGCTCACCTGTGCGCTCATCCGCGCGCAGGAGATGGCGCACTATGTGGAGAGCGGCGTGCTGGACGTGGGACTCACGGGCCTGGACTGGGTGCTGGAAAACGACTCCCAGGTAGAGTTCATCTGCGACCTGGTCTACTCCAAGGTGAGCACGCAGAAGGCGAAATGGGTTCTCGCGGTCCCGGAGAACTCCCCCATAAAGACGCTCGAGGATTGCGCTGGAAAAACCATTTCCACGGAGCTCGTGGGCTTCACCAGGAATTACTTCAAGGAAAAAAACATCCCCGTGAACGTCGAGTTCTCCTGGGGGGCGACCGAGGCCAAGGTGGTCGAGGGGCTTGTCGACGCGATCGTCGAGGTGACCGAAACCGGCTCCACCATCCGCGCGCACGGCCTCAAGATCATACACACGCTGCTGGAAACGAACACCAAGCTCATCGCGAACAGGAAAAGCATGGACGACCCCTGGAAGCGCGCGAAGATCCGGCAGATCGCCCTGCTCCTGCGCGGCGCCCTCAACGCGGAAAACCTCGTGGGCATCAAGATGAACGTTCCCAAAGACGCGATCGACGCGGTCATGGAAATTCTACCCAGCCTTACCGCGCCCACGATCTCCGAGCTTTACGGGACAAACTGGTTCTCGATCGAATCGGTGATCAGCGAGGCCATCGTCCGTGAAATCATTCCTCGTCTCATCGAGGTGGGGGCGGACGGCATCATAGAGTATCCCCTCAACATGGTCGTGGGGAGGGGTGACGTCCTCGCGTGAGGAGTGTAGGTGACGGATCATGA
>CALMJO010000019.1 GCA_937864375.1 uncultured Spirochaetota bacterium | reverse complement strand
GTGTATATCCAGAAGCCGTGCGCGTGCTCGAAGGACATGACGGGAAGGAGCGTCTCCCCGGGCGTCACGATGTTGAGCGCCGAAGGCAGGGCGACGAGGAAGCCAAAGAAAAACGTGAAGACGATGACGCGCGCGTAGATGCGCGGGACGTCCAGCCGGGAAAACAACGCGAGCAGCAGCACGAAGGCCGCGACGGCGAGCTGGACCGGAACGGTCGTCAGCAGGCTCACGATGACGATGAAGTACAGCAAAAACACGAGCTTCACGCGCGGGTCGATGCGCTGGAAGAGCCCGTTCTTCTCCGCGGTCTCCCACTGGACGTAGCTCGTCTTCACGACGCGCGCGATCTGCCTGATGGAAGCGTCGATGAAGTTCACGCGCGGCCCCGGCACGTCATCGCTTTTTTCCCGCGAGCAGTCGCGACACGCCGTAGAACACGCCCGCGCACAGCGCCGCTCCGATGAGCGCCGACGCGATGTACCATAGCGCCTGACGCGCCGGGGTATCGTCCTCGCCGCCAAGCGAATAGTCCGGCACGGGGGCCTTCCACACCCCCTCGCCCTTCGCAAGCCCCGCGGGAACGAATCCCAGCATCTCGCCTATTTTTTTCGCGGACCATTCCCCCCACGCGTCTCCGGCGTTGAACTTCGCCGGGAGGTAGATTCCCAGCGGCGCGAGCACGGCGAGCGCGAGGAGGACGCATGCAAGCTTTTTCTGGAACGCGCTCATCGGCCCTCCTCATACAGGGCGTACACGGCGCCCGGATCATTTTTCAAAAAATACCTGAGCACGAGCATCGTGAGCACGCCCTCGACGATGCTGAAGATCACCAGGTGCTCGCCCACCATCGCGGGGATCGCGATCTCGAGCCCGTAGGGCGCGTAGAGGGGCCTGCCTCCCTCAGACGCGATGAGCGGCTGGATGCCGAACTCGACGGCCGCAGCCAGCGCCGCGGCCGTGAGCCCCAGGTAGCCGGAGAGGAATGCCGCGAGCGAGATGCGCCGGGGACCGGGCGCCCTTCCCTTCACGAGCGCGAAGATCCAGGCCGCGGTGAAGGGCATGACCACGGCCATGTTGAAGCAGTTCGCCCCTATCGCCGTGATGCCCCCGTCGCCGAACACGAAGGCCTGTATGATGAGCGCGACGGAGACGGCCGCGACCGCCGTCCATGGCCCCAGGATGAGCGCGATGATCGCCGCCCCAACCGCGTGGCCCGTGGTGCCCCCCGGTATGGGGATGTTGAACATCTGGATGAGAAAGCAGAAGGCCGCAGCCATCCCCAGGTAGGGCACGTTCTTCGCCTGAAGGCCCTCCTTCACCTTCCTGAGCGCGGCGGCCATGAATCCCGCGAACGCGACGAAAAGCGGCAGGTAGGTCTGGGGGCTCAGGTACCCGTCGGGTATGTGCATGTGCATTCTTCTCCTGACGTTGGTGCGGCGATGCCGCAGGGTATGAAAACACCGGCGGGCGCTTCGTGTAAATTGTTTTTTCTCCGCGAAGCGCCCGAATCAGCGAGGGGTCAGAGCCCCATCTCGGGACTGGCACACAGGCGGTTGGCCACGAAAAGCTCCAGGGCCGGGCCATGGACCTCACGGTGCGCGGCGAGCGCCTTTTCCGGGGTGTTGTTCTGGGCCGAAAGGTGCGAGAGGCACAGCCACCTCAGGCGCGGGCACGCGGCGGCAAGCTCCGCGGATTCCAGGTTCGACAGGTGCCCGCCCGGTCCCATGATGCGCCGTTTGAGCGCGGCCGGGTACGGTCCCGATTCGAGCATCGCCCGGTCATGGTTGCTTTCAAGGAATGCCGCGTCCACCGTGGCGAGGGCCGACTTGAGGTCCGCGGTCACGTGCCCGAGGTCCGTGAACACGCCAAGCCGCCCGGCCCCGTCGTCGATGATGAAGGCGACGCCGTCGGAGGCATCGTGCGGCGTGGGAACGCTTTCGACCCGAAGGGCGCCGATGCTCATGCTGTCCCCTGCTCGAAAATGGCGGACATCGCTAAGCTCCCCCAAATCGCGCCATGAGTTCGCGGCGTGCAGGGTCTTTCTGGTAATGTAGAGCGGGACGTTGAACCGGCGCTGGAAGATCCCGGCGCAGGACACGTGGTCGGCGTGATCGTGGGTGATGAGGAGCGCGTCGACGTCGTTGATGTCCCGTCCCAGGGACGCGAGGCGCTCCCTGGCCTGCTTCCCGCTTATCCCCGCGTCCACGAGCAGGCGCACGCCGCTTGACTCGACGTACAGGCAGTTCCCGCTGCTTCCCGACTGGAGGGAGATGACCTTCACGGCAGGCGGCGCGCGCCGGGGCGCGGCGGTGGAGAAATTAATTTCACGGCGCCGCGCTCCCCTACTCGTCCGCCCTCGAGGCGTCCCCGAGCAGGAGACCGTACAGAACCCTCCGGATGGCGGCAACAAGCTGCCGGTCCTCGCGCGCGCTGCTTCCCTCGAACCCCCAGGCCTCGACCGAATAATGCCGGTGGGCCCTCTTCACGAACTCGACGGTGCAGGCGCATTCCCCGGACTTCGCGCGGTAGAAATAGAACACGTCGTTTTCCTCGAACACGAACCAGTCCTCGGGCGAGGCTGGAATGTGTCCCCTGCACATGAGCGCGTATTCCTCGGGCGAGAAAGAGACCATGATCGCCATGGGCCGCCTTTCGCGCGGAAGGGGCTTCACGGGCATGTGGGCGCGGGAGGCATTTTCCCCGATCGACGTGTCCGCCCCGGACCCGCTCCACGCTGCGGACTCCCCGGCGTCCTCCGGGAGTCCGCCCTCGCGCTTCACGGCCTTCGCCGTCCTTCCGCCCTTTTTCCTGCTCCCGGCACGTCCGAACTCCCCCGACAGTGCGACCAGCTGCTCCTGGATGTCCAGGAGGTGCGCGACTGCCGGATCGCCGGCCTGGCGGAGCATTGCCTCGTCAATGTAGGCCTCGGTGCCCACCGGGGCGGAGTCGGACCACTCCTTCCACTTGCCGGCCATGACCAGCTGCACCGCGCGCTCGAACACGGTGATGGCCATCTCCTCGAGGTCGTCGCCCGTTTCGCGCAGGAGCTTCCGGTAGGCCTGCGAGAGCTGGGGCTTGCCCTTGCGGTATTCGCGCAGGTCGACCACGCCGCTGCGTACCGGTTTCTTCGGGCGGGGATTTTTGGTTTCGGGTATTTTTTTGTCGGGCATGGTGTTTTCGAAACAAGTCTACGGACAGCGGCCTGGCTTTCAAGCAGAAAAAGGCGATGACCGCGGCGATTACTTCTTCTCGATCACCGAGCAGGAAACCCGCAGGTCGAGCACGTAG
Source organism: uncultured Spirochaetota bacterium (assembly GCA_937864375.1). Taxonomy (GTDB): domain Bacteria; phylum Spirochaetota; class UBA4802; order UBA4802; family UBA5368; genus FW300-bin19. The sequence continues at coordinate 14,818 of CALMJO010000019.1, read as the reverse complement.
TTCGTGTGCGCGGCATCCACCGTCTCACTGCGCGTCTCGGGCCTGACCTTGTCGATCCTCACCGTTATGCGCGGGCAGGGCTCGGTCTTGAAGGCCGGCTTGTCCTTGAAGCCCTTGATCTCGAATATGCAATGGTACTTGGACGCCGTCGTCAGGGTTGATCGCAGTGTTCCGTTCGCGAAATCGGCGCCGGCGGCAAGCTCGTCGATGCAGAATTCGGCCTTTGCGCCCTCGGCGTAGTAACCGGCCCCGGCTATGGATGCCGTGTCATGAAACATGAAGGACGGATCGGCTTTCTTCTTTAAAAAACCGCTGAAGGCATATCCCGTCTTGCCCTTGTAGTCCACGAATGCCCAGAATCCCCTGGCACCGCTGATCGTTACCGTCTCGAGCAACACGCTCTTGAGCGTGACCGATTCCCCGGCAGGGATGGCAAGAAGGAGCTTGGGGTCCTTGCCCAGGGTTTCCCAGAGCTTCAGTCCGTGCTTCGCGGTGACGACGAGCGTGACGCCTCCGGCATCGATCGTGGGAGCGCCGGCCGAGGTGGGAACTGCAAGTACGAGCAGCAGGATCAATATTGAGGCATGTCTGATTACGCGGAATGCGTTCATGGTTTCCCCCGATAGCGCGATGTCGCTTATATCTATACCAGGCAGGAAAAACGGTCAAACATTATTGGCGACGCCATTGATCGATGGTGCCGCGCGGGGACGTGATTAATCGCATACTTGCAATCCCCTCTTGACATGCTCTTCGCGCATGTGTACTATATATCATATAGATCTCCGCTTCGCCATTACCCCCACACTATTACAATCACCGTGCCCTTGCATGAAAATAAATATTTTCGTACGGAGGAAATTAATGCAGCACCATGAAGACGTGTACCAGAGGCTCCGAAGGGAAATCGACAAGATGCCCATAGCTTACCCTTCCGCGCGCTCGGGGGTTGAGCTTCGCCTGCTCCGGCACCTTTTCACCCCCGAAGAGGCGGAGGTTGCCGTTCATCTCAACATCCTGCCGGAATCGGTTTCCCGGATCCGCGCGCGGTTAGGAAAAAACGGCATCGACATCACCGAGGAAAAACTCGAACGAATGCTGGACGGCCTGGTGAACAAGGGAGCGATACTCACCGACCAGTTCGCCGAAAAGCGCAGGGGAAAGAAGAAGCGCTTCAGCCTTGTCCAGATCGTGATCGGCATGTTCGAGTTCCAGGTGGACCGAATCACCGGGGAGTTCTCCCGCGACTTCAACGAGTATTTCGACGATTCCCTGCATCGGCCGGCGCTCGAGATGAGCACGTGGCAGATGCGGACCATCCCCATTGGAACATCCCTTTCCCCGGGCACGCGGGTTGCCGACTACGACAACATCAGGAAATATGTCTCCAATCTCAAGGACGGCATATGCGTGATGAACTGCGTGTGCCGCCAGTCCACGGACGTCATCGGGAAACCATGCACGCACTCGGACCTCCTCGAGTCATGCCTGACGTTTCACGATGCGGCCCGGCTCATGCGCGGAAAGGGAATCGGACGGTGGATAACAAGGGAAGAGACGCTTGCGCTCCTGGACCGCGCGGAGAAGGAGGGTTTCATACTGCAGCCCGAGAACAGCCGCGAGCCCTCGTTCATGTGCATGTGCTGCCGCGACTGCTGTCATGACCTGAAGCTGCTGCGGCTTCATCCCCGCCCTTCGGAATACATTCATGCTCGCTACCGCGCCCAGGTGGACGCATCCAGATGCAAGGGATGCAAAAAGTGCATAGCAGCCTGCGCCATGGAGGCGATCTCCATGCATGACAGGACCGCTGTGGTGAATCCCGACAGCTGCATCGGCTGCGGGGTCTGTTCAACGGCATGCACGCACCATGCGCACTCCATGATACGAACGGAAAGAAATTACGTTCCTCCGAAAACTTCGGACGCGATGTACCAGAAGATCATGGTTGAGCGATTCGGGTTCATGGGAACGATGAAGGCGGTTGCGCGGGTTCTCACGGGCGGAAAGGCGTAGAGACGCACGGCCGCGTGTCTCTACGCCGTCGCCCCCCGCCGCACGGACCGGGAATCCTGCTTCCAGGACAATCCGTGTCGAAAGAGCGAGTGGCCGTCCGCCCTTACAATATCCCCTAACCGCATGCATTAAAAAACACCAGCCTTCTCTCCTGCGCTTGAAGGAAAAGGCTTGACCGCCTTCAAGGCCGAAAATCAAATCCCATCCCCTTGCAAAAATGCATTGCATTTTCAAAATGAAACGCGAAACTGGCGGCATTCGCGCGAGGCGCTCCCGACGCGCGGCATAGACCTCGTCCCGGAGAAGTTCGCGCGCCACGGCATCCCGGTCGAGAGCGCGCTCAGGAAGATCGAATCGATCGGCCAAACACGTGGGAGGCGGCTACATCGAGGACGCGGGCAGGCAGGTCCCAGACCGCACCGAGGGGACGGTGAGGAGGACGCGGGATGCACGCCGCCAGCGACGGTGGTAATCGACGGCATTATCACTTCGACCGTGTTGACTCTTCTGCTGCTTCCCTTGCTGTATCTCATGATAGAAAAGGAGCGATAAATGGAAACCATCTATGTAGTGGTGCTCTTCCTGGCATACGCGGGGCTCTGGGCGTTCAAGAGAAGGGGACAGATGAAAAGTACGGGCGTCGATCCCGACGTCCTCGGGGCGGCCACGTCATCTGTGCAGGTGTTTTTCGCGCACGCGACGACCGTGCTGACCGGCGCGATGGTGTTTCTGATCACGGCGCACGGATCCGGCATACAGTACTTTTCCCTCTTCTCGCGCTTCCCGCTCCTGGACGGGCCGGTCTATGACCACGCGGGTTTCCTCGCGGGAATCGCCGGACTCGCGCTGTGCTTCATCGCCCAGCGCCAGATGAAAACCTCGTGGCGCGTGGGAATCGACGAGCGCACCAGGACCGATCTCGTTGACACGGGCCTGTACCGCTTCATCCGCAATCCCACCTATCTTGGCCTCTTCCTCGTGTGCGCGGGGACCTGGATCATCTGGCCAACCTGGACGATCGCGCTTTTTGGAATCGTGTTCTACCTCCTGCTGGAGGTCCAGGTGAGATGCGAGGAGGACTTTTTATTGAGAACTCACGGCGATATGTACCGCGCCTACATGGAGGAGACTAAACGCTATATCCCGGGAATCTACTAGGCCGGCTGCCGGGGAATGATATGCAAGACTTCTAAATGCATAGTCAGGGAAGCGCGAGCCGTGCACATGTTCAACGCAAGAGCTCACTTCTGGAATGCGCATGCCGGGCCGAAACACCGGTCGCGCTCATCTCCCGCAACAAAGGCTGTCGTATAACGGTCTTGACAGGGCGCTTGTTTCATGCCGTAATTTCCCGAGTATCCATTCACCGCGTTCGCCATGCACGCGCACCCCGGAGGCAGCCATGAGCAGAAAGCTTCGCACGCTTCTCATCATCGGAATCATGATCGCCGCGCTCGCCGCGGTCTTTTTCGCCATGGGCGGCCGCGACCGCATGGAGCTGATCTCCCTCAACCGGACGATGGAGACGGAGGACCGCATCAGAAAGCTCAAGGTGGGCCAGGTCGTAAAAACCCTGGACATCAGGCCCGGGCAGTGCGTCGCGGACATCGGTGCGGGCACGGGGCTCTTCACCTGGCCCATGGCGCGGGCGGCCGCGCCGGGCGGGATCGTGTACGCGGTGGACATCAATCCCCTGTTGCTTAAAAACCTCGACGACAAGGCCGCGAAGCTCGCGCCCGGAAACGTCCGCACCGTCCAGGCGGCGGAGGCCGATCCGCTCATCCCGGAGAGGGTGGACCTCATCTTCAGCTGCGGCACCATCCATTACATCGAGGACCAGGTCGCGTATTTCAGGAAGCTGCGCGACTACCTGAAGCCCGGCGGGCGGATCGCCGTGATCGACCTTGAAAAAAGCCATGCGTACGGGCATCTCATTTCGTACACCCCGGAGGAGCAGGAGGCATGGATGAAGAGCGCGGGATTCGCGCGCACGCAGAAATACGATTTCCTGGAGGATTTTTATTTCGTCGTGTACGCACTGGCGCGGTAGCGCCTGCACGGCCGCACGTGCCGCACTCAGGAGCGCTCCCGGAAGAACACGGCGCCGAATGAATAATCCTTGAACTTTATTCTTCGTGGCGTATCATAATGGCATGAGACACCTCACGAATTTACCGCCGGTGCGCCGGGAGCGCATGTGCGGCGGTCCGATCCGCGCGACCCTTCTCGCACTTCTTCTGGCGTCAACCGGCTTTGCCGCCGATGAAGACCATCTGTTCAAGCAGGGCAGCCTTGCGACCCAGGCCGACAGGGACGCCCTGGTGGGGCTTGTGAACCTTCCCGGCTCGGTTTCCTTCAGGTTCAACTTCGTCTCGCCGGATACATTCAGGGACCCGGTGAGGGACGACCTGGAAAACGCCCCGGCGGAAAAACTCTCATCCCGCATCGCAGAGCTCAAGAAAAAGCTCGCGGCCGACGGTTCCGACTTCACCGTGCTGGGCGATCTCGCGTTCGCCTATTCGAAGCAGGGAAACAGGGATCTCGCGTACCGTCACATCGTGGAGGCCGCGGCGCTGCTTGAAAAAAGGATCCCCTCCGCGCGGCCGGCCTCCGAACAGATCAGGCTCGGAAAAATCCTCACGGGGCTCTATCTCTCTCTACTGGCGTCGTTTCAGGACATGGTGGAGGACAGGAACAGGCTGTGCGACAGGACGTACGAACTGTGCACCGACCTGGTCCGGAAGGAAAAGTCGGTGGAGACCCTGGGAATGACGGCGGCCTTCTATTTCTTCGTTGGTGACGTCCCCAGGTCGGGCGATGCCGCCGCCGAGGCGTATCGTGTCGATCCAAACAATTTTGACGCCCTTTCACTCTGCCTCATCATCGATTACTTCAAGATTTTTGGCGGGGACGTCGAATCGGTAAAAACCGGGCTCGCGGGCCCGGTAACGGAATTTTTAAGCAAGAAGCCCCTTTACGCCGAGCTTGCCCGGCACATCGCCCGGACGGAGAACGCGCCCGGCGCCCGCAGGAGATACGAGAGCCTCCAGGTCTTCGTCTGGTTCTCCTACCTCTCGCTTAAAGCCTACCTCCTCGATTCGGACAGCCTCACCGACTTTAAAAAGCCGCTCCCCCATTTCACGCGATCCGATTATGAGCTTGTGAAAAAAACCGGCACGCTCCTTGCCGACCTGACGGCGCAGGGCTATTTCATGAAAGAGGACGGCCTCGCGTGGGCCGGCATGCTCGCCATGGTGAACGGCGACATCGAGAGCGCCGTCTCCTCGTACGAGAAGCGCTTCTACCTGGAACCCTCCTCCGACTCACTGGACATACTGGTGTATCTCCTCGCCCACAAGATGAAGAATTATCCAAGGGCGCACGCCCTCGTCGATTACAGGATGGCCCGCGGAAAGGAAGCCAATGATTTCATTCTCAAGGGAAGCATCTTCTTCTTCGAGAAGAGATTCGACGAGGCCGCATCGTGCATGGAACGGGCGCTCGCGCTCGACCCCGGCAACGGCGCCGCGAAGCTCGACCTCGCGATAATCGACCTGAACAGGAACAGGCTCGAGGCCGCCGGGTCCCTCTTCGGAGAGCTCGATCGCGTTGAAGGATTCGAATTCAGGGACCGGCTGCTCGCGGCCATGGCGGTGCGCGAGCTCCTCCTCGGCAGGCACTTGGACGCCCTTGCGCGCCTGAAAAACGCCCTGCGGGACAACCCGGCGAGCGAGCCGGCGGGGAAGATCCTCAACCGCCATTTCACCGCCGTGAAAAAGAGCCCGTGAAATAAATTTCCACGAAGGCGCGGCCCGTTGCGCCCCGCGCCTTCACACGCGCGGCAGGTCCTCCCACGCCGCCGCCAGCCGTGAGCGCATCTCGCGATACAGGGCGACGGAACCGGGCTTGATGTTTCCCGCGCGGTCGGTATGGGCCCGGTCGTTCAGGAAGGCGTCGATCTCGCGAAGAATCGCCCTGACCGGGCCCGTGTCGGCCGCGATCCCCTTCGCGCGGTAGAGCGCATCAACCCCGTCGAGCGACGCGTACCCCGCCCTGTCCAGCCAGAACGCGACGCGGGCGAGCGGCATCTCCCTGTTCCCGCGCGCGGCGAGGATGAACGAGAGCACGCTGTCGTAGGCCTCGAAGCGCGCCGCGGCGTCCGCCTGCGGATCGCGGGCCCTGTCAAAGGCCTTCTGGATGCGGCCGGTGCTGCGGCGCGCCCGCGTGTAAATGAACGCCTGCACGGCGACAAGCACTATGACGATCGCGGCGACAATGTAGAGCATACCGTTCCTCCCCGTTCTCGCGCCCATGCCCGCACGGGCGGGGCGGCGTTAACCATTCCCGCGTACACTGTCGCAGGAACGGTGAAAGCCTTTCAAGGATTTTTTGTGGGGGCCGATCTGCTTACTCCCCGAGCCCCGCGTCTTTTCTCAGTCGAGCCCCGGAAAGCGAAACCATGCCCGGGCATTATAATAGCAGATGTCCCGCACCATGCCGCCCACGAGCTCACGGTCGTCGGGGATGAGCCCGCGCCGCATGTCCTCTCCCAGGAGGTTGCAGATGATGCGCCGGAAATACTCGTGGCGCGGGTACGAGAGCAGGCTCCTGGAGTCAGTGGTCATTCCCACGAAGCGCGAGAGAAGCCCCATCGAGGAGAGAACGCGCAGCTGACGCTCCATGCCGTCCTTCTGGTCCAGGAACCACCACGCGGAACCGAACTGCATCTTTCCCGGCATGGACGCGTCCTGGAAGCAGCCGGCAAGCGTCACGACGACCTCGTTGTCGGCGGGGTTTATTGGATAGAGGATGGTGCGCGCGAGGCAGGCGCCCGACTCCAGCCGGTCCAGGAACGCGGCAAGGCCGCGCGCATGATCGAAGTCGCCGGTTGCGTCGAACCCGGAGTCGGGGCCCAGCGCCCGGAAGCGGCGCGTGTTCACGTTGCGCAGCACGCCCATGTGGAACTGCTGCCCCCATCCCAACCGGTGGTTCATGGCCGCGAGGCGCCTTAGCGCGTGCATCCTGAACGCGCTAACCTCTTGGGGATCAAGCGATTCGGCCCCCCTCGCCTTTGCGAAGATGCGTGACGCGGCCGCCTCGTCCGCCTCCTCCGGGTAGAACGCTTCCACGCCGTGGTCCGCGAGGCGGCAGCCCGCCGCATGAAAGAATTCCTGCCTTGCCTCGAGCGCCTTCCACATGTCGTCTAACGTTTCTATGCGCCGCCCTGCGCGCTCCCCGAGCGCGTCGGTCCATGCGTTGAACGCGGCGGGCTGGCCCACGCGCAGCAGCGCATCCGGCCTCCACGCCGGGTAGAGCCGGAAGCCCGCGGCGCGCGCGTCGAACCGCGCGTGGTGCTCCAGGGAGTCACCGGGATCGTCCGTCGTGCAGACGGCCTTCACGTTCATGCGGCGGACCAGGCCCTGTGCGCCGTAGTCCTGCTCATTGAGCGCTGCATTGCAGCGCTCGTAGATGTCGCGCGCCGTCGTTTCGTCCAGGAGCGTGTCGGTGATCCCGAAGCAGCGCGCGAGCTCCAGGTGCGTCCAGTGGTAGAGCGGGTTCCCGATCGTCGCGGGCACGCAGCGCGCCCACGCAAGGAATTTTTCCCACGGGTCGGCATCACCAGTTATGAGCCGCTCGTCGATTCCGTTGGCCCGCATGGCGCGCCACTTGTAGTGGTCGCCCCCGAGCCAGGGCTCCGTGACCGTTTCAAAGCGCCGGTCACCGGCGATGTCCGCCGGGGAGAGATGGCAGTGGTAGTCGATCACGGGCATGTCCTTCGCGTATTCGTGAAAGAGGGAAGCCGACTCGTCGCAGGAAAGGAGAAAGTTTTCGCTGATAAACGGCTTCATGGATGTCTCCCGTGCGTGCCTCTTCCGAGCGCGTCCAGGTGGCGACCCACGTGGCCGGCAAGCAGTTCCGCATAACGCTCTTCCCTTCTGACGAGGAGCGAGTAAAGGCGGTCCCGGAACAGCGCCCCGCCCGACCCGTCGCGCGCCAGCAGGATCTGGCCGTAGGATATGTGCATGACCTGGCGCTCCGCGTCACCGTCCAGGAGCGCGGGGAGGTCATGGTCTTTCGTCCCGTCCGCGTCGGGAAGCGACGCAGGGCCTGCATCGATGTGGTACAGCTTCCGCGCCTCGGCAAAGTTTTCTATCGCATAACGGCGCATCTCCCGGTACAGGGCGGGCTCTTCCCCTGCCGCAACCTTTAGCGCCTCGAGCCAGCTGGTCCCCGATGTTTTCACGTGGACGCGCCCCACGGTGGCCTTCGCGATGTTCGGGAACACCAGGAACTTGTCGCTTCCCGAATGGATGCTCAGCCGGTGTCCATGGATGCGCGCAATTTCTGCGTGTGCCCCAAGCTCCTTCCTGAAGCGCTCAATGTCCCCCCGGTAATCTATCCCCTTCTGGAACTCCCCGCAGAAGCGCGGCGCGATGCTCGCGGGTTTCACTCCCCAGGCGGCGAGCTCGGACGCCACCAGGTAGTGTGCGGCAGGCGATGTGGGAAACGATGTCTCGTCGATGGAAATCTCGAAGTCCACGGAACGCGCCAGGGGAGCGATGCACTCGTCGTGCACCCGGCACATGTAGTCCACGGCGCGATGGTACACGAGCGCCAGGCGCGCGAGCTCGGCGCGCCCGAAGGTAAACGGCATGCCGCCCATCGTGAAGCTTTTTTCAAGGTAGCGTGACTCGTACCGTGAACGGACAGCCGTCTCAAGCCTTGCGTAACGCTCCAGGGCAGTCGCGTCGTCCATGGCGCCCGCGCGTGCGTCGAGCTCGTCCGAGCAGTCGAGCGTGATCATGGAAAAGCCCATGGCAAGCGCGTCCTTTATATCCTTGACGCTCTTGAGGTGATCGGCATCAGCTCCGTAACCGGAACGGTAGCCCTCGCGAAACACCGCGAATGCCGCGGCGTTCAGCACGTCCCCGTAATCGCGCCCGGTAAGCGCGAGCTCCCGCGTGCTCTGCTGCGCGAAGACCGGGAAGACGTCGCGCCCCGTCACCGCGCGGATATGTCCCGGCGTCGCGATGCCCAGCCTGTCGCCAAGTCCCATGGATGTCCGGCCGGGCCCGCACGAAACGGGAACGGTGAACGGGGCGAGCGCGCCCAGCGCCTCGCGCGTCCGCACGGTGAGGGGCGAGAGCGTGCAGTCCTTTCCCCGGCTCCCCGGCAGCATGTCGCGTGCCGGTCCGCGCCCGAAGATGAGCAGGCAGTCGGTGCCGTCAATGCGCACCATCGCGAGGGTCGATCCTCCCTGGTGGAAGACGGATTTTTGGAACACGCGAATATTTGGCGGGAGCGCCTGGAAATTTCCTTTCCGGATCGCGTCCGCGGCCATGGATGCGAGTTTCATCATGACAGGCTGGTCCCCCCTTGGATTCAGCGCCGGATCCTGCCGGTCGCGTCCCCCTGCAGCAGGGCGCGGATCTCGTCCGGCCTGGCGAGGTTCACGTCGCCCTCGATGGAATGTGCGAGGCACGAGGCCGCGACGGCATACTCGAGCGCCTCCCCGGAGGTACCCAGGGTTGAGAGCCCGCAGATGAGACCGGCCGAAAAGGCGTCGCCCGATCCCACCCGGTCCACGATGTGCGCGATGTCGTAGACGCGCGAAAAGACCGTGCCCGCGCCGTCGCACAGGCACGCACTCCACCTGTTGTGAGACGCCGAAACGCTCTCCCTCAGGGTGATCGCCGCGATGCGCAGATTCGGGTAGGCGCGCATGACGCCCAGGGCAAGTTCGCCGTAGCGCGCGCGATCGATCTCCCCTTTTCCCGGATCCAGGTCCCTCCCTATTCCCAGCGCCTTCTGGCAGTCCTCCTCGTTCGCGATGACGATGTCCGATTCGGCCGCGATGCGCGCCATGACCCGGGGCGCGGGAACGCCGTAGTTCCAGAGCTTGCCGCGGTAGTTGAGGTCGCATGAAACCACGCAGCCCATCTCCCGCGCGGCCTTCACCGCCTCGATGGAACGCTCCGCCGCGCCGGCCGAGAGCGCCGGGGTGATGCCCGTTATGTGGAACCAGCCGCAGTCCGCGAGCGCGGCGTGCCAGTCGACCTCCCCCGCCTCAAGCTCGCTCACCGCCGAATGCGCGCGGTCGTAGATGACCTTCGAGGGACGCTGGCCCGCGCCCTTCTCCAGGAAATATATTCCCATTCGCGAATTTTTTTTCAGTATGATGCGGGATACGTCGACGCCGCAGCCCGCGAGGACCCCGAGCGCCGCGCGGCCGATGTCGTTGTCGGGGAGAGCCCCCAGGAAGCGCGTGCGCAGGCCGTGGAGCGCGAGGCTCGCCAACACGTTCGATTCTCCGCCCCCGAAGGACGCCTGGAATGCAGGCGACTGGAGCAGGCGCTCGTGCCCCGGCGCCGCGAGCCTGAGCATTGTCTCGCCGAACGCCGCGTAGACCATACGCGCGCTCCCCCTATCCGCGATCTCACGAATCATCCCGTCCTCCCCGGGCGCATGGCCCGCCCTATAAGCATTATAACTACTTGCATTTATTGCAAGAAAAAATAAATAATTGATGACATGCCGCCGCCGGTGGGGCACCATGTGAGCCGGCGTGCATGACGCGGGAGGTAGTGCCATGGAGCTTCCGTTTACAATTGATCTGCGGGACCGCACGGCCGTCGTCACCGGCGGCGGGGGCGTCCTGTGCAGCACGTTCGCACGGGCGCTGGGCCGGTGCGGCGCGCGCGTCGCGGTGCTCGACCTGAACATTGACGGCGCCCGCCGGGTCGCGGACGAAATCCAATCCTCCGGGGGCAGCGCGATCGCGGTCCAGGCCGACGTCCTTTCCGCCCCGAGCCTGCGCGACGCCCGGGAGCGCGTGACCGCGGAGCTGGGTCCCTGCAGCCTGCTGCTCAACGGCGCCGGAGGAAACCATCCCAGGGGCACCACCAGCCGCGACTTCTACGAGCCGTCCCCTGCCGGGGCGGATGAGCTCACCAGCTTCTTCGACCTCGATCCGTCCGGCGTGGAGTTCGTCTTCCGGCTCAATTTCATAGGCACCCTCGTCCCCACGCAGGTTTTCGCAAGGGACATGACGGGAATGAAGGGGGCGTCCATCATCAATATCTCGTCCATGAACGCCTTCCGTCCGCTCACGCGCATACCGGCGTACAGCGGCGCTAAGGCCGCCGTGAGCAATTTCACTCAGTGGCTCGCGGTGCATTTTTCAAAGGCGGGTATACGCGTGAACGCGATTGCACCGGGCTTTTTCCTGACCGAGCAGAACCGCACCCTGCTCCTGAACGCCGACGGTTCGCCCACTCCCCGCGCCGGGACGATACTCGGCCACACCCCAATGGGGCGCTTCGGGGAGGCACACGAGCTCATAGGCACCCTGCTCTGGCTCGCGGACGAAAAGGCCTCCAGCTTCGTGAACGGCACGGTCATCCCCGTCGACGGCGGATTTTCGGCATACGCGGGGGTGTAGTAAAAGGCAACGGAAAAGGGGATAAGGAGATAAAGCATCAAAGGCGATGGAGGAGATTTAAGAAAATAGGGATAGAGTCTGGATTTCTTATTGTTAAATCACTTTCATCTCCTCTATCTCTTCTATCCCCTCATCTCCCATCCTTACACATGAGCCAGCGGATTTCGCATATTTCATAATTGGATAACGGAGCTTTATCATGCAGATGACATTCAGGTGGTTCGGGGAGGGCGACCGCGTTCCCCTGGAATACATAAGGCAGATTCCCTCCGTGAAGGGCATCGTTTCCGCGTTATACGACATTCCCGTGGGCGACGCGTGGCCCATGGAAAAGATCGCCGCGCTTAAAGCTCGCGTCGAGGCCGCGGGACTCGCGCTCTCGGTGATCGAGAGCATACCAGTCCACGAGGACATCAAGCTCGGGAGGCCCTCCCGGGACCGGTACATAGAAAATTACCGCTCGAGCATCCGCGCCATGGGGCGCCTGGGAATTCCCGTGCTCTGCTACAATTTCATGCCCGTCTTCGACTGGACGCGCACGGACCTCGCGGTGAAAAATCCCGACGGCTCAACCTGCCTCTGCTACGACCACGCGACGATCGACTCGATCGACATCCGCGCCGACAGGCTGGATCTACCGGGCTGGGCGACGGCGTACGCGAGGGAGGAGCTCGCGGCCCTCCTGGACGCCTACGCGGGCATGGACACCGGGATGCTCTGGAAAAACCTTGAATATTTCCTGCGCGCCGTCGTCCCGGTCGCCGCCGAATCCGGCGTGAGGATGGCGATCCACCCCGACGACCCGCCTTGGCCCATCTTCGGGCTTCCGCGCATCATCAAGGGAGAGGAAGACCTCGACCGGCTCGTAAAAACCGTTGACAACCCGGCGAACGGCATCACCTTCTGTACAGGCTCTCTCGGTCCCGACCGCGGCATGGACCTGGTGCGCACGATCGGGAAATACGCGCGCATGGGGCGCGTGCATTTCGTGCACTTAAGAAACATACGCCGCTTTGGCGAGCGGAGCTTCTGCGAAACGGCGCACACCACGGAGTCCGGCGACATCGACGTCTACGCGGTGATGAAGGAACTCGCGGCCTCGGATTACAAGGGAATGATGCGTCCCGACCACGGGCGCATGATCTGGGGAGAGGAGGGACGGCCGGGCTACGGGCTCTACGACCGGGCGTTAGGCGCAATGTACCTGTGGGGGCTGTGGGAAGGCATTCAAAAATCAAAGGAAAGGGGGATGAGGAGATAAAGGATAAGGCGATTAAAGAGATAAGGAATTTCTAATTCCGTAAAGAGCTTGGATTTCATCAGCAATTACCCAAACAATTTTTTATCTCTTTAATCTCGTCAATCCCCTTATCTCCCTTTCTTTAATGCATTGAGAGGAACAGGCATATGATAGAGGTGAACAACGTACCTAATGGCTAAACCCGTAAAACTTAAAAGCATCGAGGATATCGCACTGGCCTGCGGCGTTTCGATCAGCACCGTGTCCCGCGCGCTCAATAACGAGCCGGGCATCTCGAGCGAGACCAGGCGGAAAATCCTGGAGATCGCCCGACAGCAGAATTTCACTCCCAAGTCCCGCAAGCGCCCCCTCGTCCGCTCGCAGCTTGACCTCCTGGTAGTGGTGCCGGAGGAGGAGGAGCTCGCGGTGAACCCTTTTCTAAACGTCTCCGAGCTCCTGGGCGCGATCAACGAGTCCTTCCGCACGGAGCGCAAGCGCGTGGAAATAATCACCGTCGACCGATTCGCGCGCTACCTGGACACTGAGCGCCCGGGCTGCGACGGCATTCTCTTTGCCTACCGCGGCGTCGAGGAGCCGCTCCGGGAGAAGCTCCGCGAACTCCGTATCCCACACATTTTCCTGAGCCGGAGCTTCGCGGACGACAACTACGTATCGTGCAACGGCTTGAAGGGCACGCTGCATCTCGTGGAGCTCCTGATCGGGACCGGGCACAGGCGCATCGGCTATTTCGGGAACGAGGGCAATTACAGCAACGCGGACAGGTTCCGCGGCTACCGCCTCGCCCTCGCGGAGGCGGGCATGTCCGCACCGGCCGGCATGGTGTTCCCGGACGGGTCAAGGCCCGAAAGTATCGCGAAGGCGGCGGAGTTCTTTGCGTCCAATAAATGCGATGCGGTGGCCTGCTTCAACGATTTCCAGGCGGTCGCCCTCATCAACGAATTCGCCTCGATGGGCGTGCGGGTCCCGGCGGACGTCTCTGTGACCGGCTTCGACGATTCGCCGCTCTCGCGCGTCTCTCGCCCCCCCGTCACGACGATTGCGCTTCCCACGTTCGAAATGGCCTTCCTCGCCGCCCGCTGGCTCCGGGACAACATCCTGAACCGGCTCGACAGGGCTCTGCGCATCGAGGTGGACGGGACGCTCATTTTGAGGAAGAGCGTGGGAAAGAGGAAACCCTGACCGGCTTCATCCCCGGCGCGAGCAGGTTGAACAGGCACCATGCCAGCAGGTAGGCGCCGCCGCACACGTAGAAGAGTATTGCGTATCCCGTTTTGATGTCGCCCGCCGCGTCCCAGTACTGCAGCACGTTTCCCGCGCCCGCGGCGATCAGCATGCCGCCTAACGCTCCCGCGGTCCCGCCGATCCCCGTCACCGAGGCGACCGCCCCCGGGGGGAACATGTCCGACACGGTCGTATACAGGTTCGCCGACCAGGCCTGGTGGGACGCCGCGGCAAGGCTCACCAGGACGATCGCCGTCGCGAGCGTCGCTCCCTCGGCCTGTACGAGGACGACCGGCAAGACCAGGAGCGCGAACACGAGCATAGAGTATTTCCTGCTCGCCGGCGCCGTGATTCCCCGCGTGATCATGAACGACGAGAGCCAGCCGCCAAACACGCTTCCCACCGTGGTCGCACTGTAGATGATGACCAGCGGCGCGCCGAAGCTTTTAAGATCCAGCCCGCGCACGTCGGCGAGCCAGCCGGGGATCCAGAACAGGAAAAACCACCATATGGGGTCGGTCAAAAATTTTCCGGCGACGAAGGCCCAGGTCTGCCGGTAGCGGAAGAGCTCCCTCCAGGGGACCGGGGACTGGCCGGCCGTCGCGACGTCGCCTGTAATGTAGGCGAGCTCGGCGGGCGATACGCGCGGACTGATGCGGGGGCTGTCGTAGAATCGGAACCAGAAGAAAAGCCATACCAGGCCAATCGCGCCCGTGATGACGAAGGCGGCCTGCCATCCATAATTCCCCGCGATCCAGGGCACGATCGCCGGCGCAAGGACTGCGCCGATGTTCGTGCCGGAATTGAATATTCCCGTCGCGAGCGCCCTTTCCTTCTGGGGGAACCACTCGGCGGCCGTCTTCACCGCCGCGGGAAAA
>CALMJO010000018.1 GCA_937864375.1 uncultured Spirochaetota bacterium | reverse complement strand
GAAGAGTTCCCGGACATAACCCCGCTTCCCGGAAGCAAGCTCCTTCTTGAAGCTGACCTTCCCCGGCTAAAAACTCCAGGGCTGGAGGCTTAAAATTTGCTCGATTAGAAGCAATCAGGGTCGAGCGTAATATCCGGGGAATTGGAGCCATGTCTGAATTCCATGGATAGTTACTGTAAAACAGGGATTTTTCTTGTCGATGCGATGCATTAAGTCTACTTCCTCAAGCTCCACTCGGTCCGTTTCAGTCCATGGAACCCTGTGACGAATGTTGGCGGCGCACAGTTTGTATCCGGTAATATACACCGCGGTAATCTTCTTAACGGTTTCACCGTATGAGTTAAATGTCGTGTATTCAATTTCACCCTTAGCGTAGAAGTTGCCTGAATACACAACGCCGTTCATTTCGGTGTAGCCGCCTTGTTCAAACTGCGTAACAATTTTCTGGCTTGCTGCGTGCGTTGAGATGCAAATAATTATTACGAAAGCAGCAAATAATTTTTTCATGGCATAATCTCCGAAAAATAAAATCGATAGCTCCCAATATTGCATATTTATAATGTTCATTATACAAAGGGTATTTGCTCTCAACAAGTTTTTTCTGAACCGCGGAACACAATGTTTTCAATAAAATGCACAATGGGGCATAATCAGGATACCACACCATAGGGACGGGGCACTCCTGCAATACGTTTTAGCAGGCGAACTCCCGTGTCGGCATGTTACCGGCGGCAGCGGGTATTATCGTGCTGTATTGAATACACTGGTTATAAAAGCGTCATCCCAGCGCGCGGTGTCGCCCGGCTCGTAGCGCCTGAGTGTAAAGGACCGGCGAATCACGTCGCGGCCCTCCTGAAGGGAGGAGACCGCCCCGGCGGACAGGGCCTGCACCAGGACATTGCCCGCCGCAGTTGCCTCCGCGGGCCCGGCGATGACCGGTATACCTGCGGCGTCGGCCGTGAGTCTGCACAGAAGGTCGTTCCTGGAGCCGCCGCCGATCACGTGGAGCACGTCGACGGCGGAGCCGGTGAGCTCCGCGAGCTGGCCGAGGACGATGCGGTACTTCATCGCCATGCTTTCGTATATGACCCGCGCGACGCCCCCCGGTGTCGTATCGATCTCGAGGCCCCGATCGCGGCAGTACGACACGATTGCCCCTTCCATGTCCGGCGGATTACTGAAGCACGGATCGTCGATATCGACGATCGGGCCAAAGGGCCTGGCCCGTTCCGCAAGGGAGACTATTTCATCGTATCCTAAATCCCATTTTTTCCGGCACTGCTGGAGGAGCCAAAGGCCCTGCATGTTTTTCTGCAAGTTGAACCCTCCCCCGGCCGCCCCTTCGCCGGTGAATTCAAGGCTTCGGGCCAGTTCGCCAGTGAGAGGAGCCTCCGCCTCCACTCCAAGGAGCGACCAGGTCCCCGAGCTCAGGTACGCCCATCTTGTTCCCCTTTCCGCCGGCGCCGCGGCTGCGGCCGATGCGGTGTCGTGGGACGCAACGGCGGTCACGGCACACCGAGCGAGACCCGTTTCCCGCAGAATGGAGTCTTTCGGGTGTCCCAGGAAATCGCCGGGGAAGACGATCTCCGGCACAATCGAGGGGTCGATGCCGAACGCATCCATGACATCATTGCACCACGACCGCGACCAAGGCGAGAGCATCTGCGTGGTCGTGGCCAGGGTAAACTCGCAGGCAATTCTTCCGGTGAGCAGGTGGTTCATGAGGTCCGCCACGAGGAGGATTTTCCCGCCCCGGGGTATCCGGTCCTTCGCGACCAGCAGCTGGAACAGAGTGTTGATTGGCATGATCTGTATGCCCGTGAGACGGAACAGCTCCCCCGCCGGCATGATTTCCAGCGCCCTACCGAGGACACCCTCCGTCCTCCGATCGCGGTAATGCACGGGGAATCCCGAGAGTTCACCGCCTGAATCGACGATGCCGAAATCGACGCCCCATGAATCGACCCCAAGGCCGTCCATGTTTTCTCCGTACTTCTCCCGGGACTTCATCATGGCCATTTTCGTTTCCTCGAACAGGCAGGGAAGGTCCCAGTACAGAGTGTTCCCCATAAGCGACGGCCTGTGAGGGAACCGGTGTACCTCATCGAGGACCAGCCTCCCCCCGTCGAAAGTCCCAACCATTCCCCTCCCGCTCTCCGCACCCAGATCGATCGCCAGGAACCTCGCTTTCATGCCTCCATCCCCCGCCCGTACAGCGGGCCCAGATTCGAGCAGGCCCTGAAATCAGCGCCTTCCCTGTCAGCTGTTCCGAATGAATTCCACACCGCGGGCCTGAAAATCCTCTCCTCGGAAACATTGTGCATGAACACGGGAATCCGGAGCATGGACGCCAGTGTTATCAGATCGGCGCCCACGTGTCCGTAGCAGACCGCGCCGTGATTGGCGCCCCAGTGCGCCATCACCGAATACACATCGGTAAAGGCGCCCGAACCGGTAAGCCTCGGGACGAACCAGGTGGTGGGCCACGTGGGATTGGTGCGTTTCATGAGGATGTCGCCCACCGAGGGCGGAATATCCACCGAAAACCCCTCAGCGATCTGGAGCACCGGGCCGAGGCCCGCCACCAGGTTGATGCGGGACATGGTGAGGGGCATCCCCCCCCTGGTTTCAAATGTGGTGGAAAAACCGCCGCCCCGGAAGTATTCCTTTATGGCCGGGCAGAAACGCGTCGCTTCGAGACAGCGGACCACGTCGTCCTCTCCGATCTCCCAGAAGGGCTTGATGACAGGCTTCCCGTTCTTTGTCTGCCCGCCCGTTCCGTCCATTCCTGTAGAGCCCGAGTTAATGAGATGGATGATCCCGTTCTCCGCCATGCCCTCCAGAGTCTTTCCGGTTACGCGCCGTACCGCTTCGGGGCTCCAGCAGGTCCTGACGTCCGAAAAGATCTGGGCCGTGCCGGTGAGCAGGTGCCCAAAGAGCATGGCGATCCCGTTGAGACAGTCATTTTCCGTGGCGACCACACAGGGCCGCCTGACGCCGTTCCAGTCGAATGAACCGTTCAGAATCGTTTCCATGAAATCGCCGTTCGGGAAATGGTCGGTCCACTGCCTCTGCCCCTGGAATCCGGCGGCGATGGCATTGTGCCCCAGGGCCTCCTCTCCGAAACCGAGACGGTCAAGCGCCGGGTTGCCGCCCATGAGGTCCCGGGCGATCATGGTCATCTTCACCACGAATTCCCAGTTGCGGCCCTTTTCCTCCGCGGTCATTCTGTACTGCTCCGGATTCGGATCGTCCCCCTCCAGGCAGCGCGCCATCACCCACGACAGCGCCCTTCGATACTCCTCTGGATCGTAGATTCCCCGCTCAATTCGCCGCGTGATCTCGGACATGTCGACCATTTCGTAGCGCATGCCCAGATAACGCTCGAGGAAGGACGGGTCGACGATTGAACCTGCAATTCCCATGGAAACGCCTCCCATGGCGAGATATGAACGGTTCCTCATGGAGGCGACGGCGAGACCGGAGCCGACGAATGACAGGATTCTGCCGCGCACATCGTCGGGAACGCTCCCGTCCCCGGCATCCTGCACGTCCCTGCCGTAAATGCCAAACGCCGGGAGCCCCTTCTGGGCGTGCGCCGCCAGCACCGCGGCGAGATATACGGCGCCCGGCCGTTCGGTCCCGTTGAATCCCCACACCGCCTTTGGAACTAGGGGGTCCATATCCATGGTCTCGGCGCCGTAGCACCAGCATGGTGTCACCGTGAGGGACACGCCGACACTGTATCTGCGAAACAGGTCCGCGACGCGGGCAGCCTCGGCGGCCCCGCCTATGCACGTATCGGCTATTACACATTCCACCGGCTCGCCGCCGGGGTGTTTCAGGTTATTCTCAATTAAATCGGCGGCGGCACGTGCCATGGCGAGGGTCTGCCCCTCAAGGGACTCCCGGACGCCGCCGCGACGTCCGTCAATGGCGGGACGAATTCCCACCTTCGGAAGCGGTGAAGCGGCTTTCCCCTTTTCCGCATTCATGCTGAACCTCCGGGTCTAATGATTGCACGATATCCTCCAATGGTTCCCGCTGGGCGCCTCGTTTGCCCATCATGGAAACCTGCCGAATCCTGCGAGTTTTATTGTTGACCGGAACATGGAATGATCTAAAATAACCATTTATAACATAATATAACATTGGTGCCCGATTCGTCAAGCACTAAACTGTTCGGAGAATTCCGGAAATGGCCAGATCAAAAACGAAGACGCTGCCGGTCGAGAGGGAGCGGAGAATACTGGAGATCCTTCAAGAAAGGGGCCTCGTCCGCATCCACGAGATCCATTCAATATTCGGCGTCTCCAAGATGACGTTGTGGCGCGATATCCAGAGCCTCATGAAAAAGCACGGCGATATCGTCCCGTTACACGGCGGCATCATGCTGGATACCGGCGGATTGAACGAAAAGGAGGACAGCATAGAAGGGAGAAAGAAGCTGAATTCCGACGGCAAGACGGCCATCGCCAAAAAAGCGGCGGAACTCATTAAGGATGGAATGACCGTCATCCTCGACGCAAGCTCGTCATCGTATTTTCTCGCCCAGGAATTAAACCCCTTTTCCGGCCTCACCGTGGTGACGAACTGCATAGATATCGCCTACAGCCTCAGAAAATTTAACGGCGTGGAAGTCGTAGTCCCCGGCGGCCACCTCAAGAAGGAGACGTCGTCCCTCATAGGCCCACAGACAAGGGATTTCCTTTTGGGCATATCGGCTGACCTCTGCTTCTTTTCGGTGTCAGGCCTTTCCCCGGACGGGGAGCTGATGGACATCAACCCGATGGAGATCGAGGTGAAGCGGGCCATGATCGCAGCCGCGGAGGAATCGGTGCTGCTCCTGGACTCCACGAAGTTCGGCCGGGGCCGGGGCGCCTACCGGGTCATGCGCATCGACGAGGTCAGCCGCGTGGTGAGCGACCGACCGCTCCCCGGCCCAAAGAAAGTTCGCGGCGGTCGCGTGTTGCCGAAGAAACCACGGTAATCCGAAGAATAAGGATCGCGCCTCACCGCGAAGGGTTAAGCCCAATGCCGGGCGGGTTGCCTCTTTCTTTGATTCCGAAGGCCCCGCGAAGGGACAGGAGCGTATTCACCTCCTTCTTTCCGAGCTGTTTGACATCTCCAAGCCCCCGCGCTATGAAGAGTATCCTGGCGTACAGCTCGACCGATTCCATTCGGTGATACGCCCCGTATATGTCCTCGCCCGCGGTAAGCGCCCCGTGGTTCGCAAGGAGCCAGGCGTCGTGCTCGCGCACATAGGGCGAGAGCCTGTCCGGAAGCTCATCCGTGGACGGCGTACCGTAGGGTACCAGCGGGATGGAACCGAGTCCGATGACAATCTCCGGGAGAACGCACCGGTCGAGGGGGATTCCGGCAACGGCATGCGCCGTGGCATAGGGCGGATGGGCGTGAAGGACGCATCGAACGTCGGGACGCTCGCGCAGGATTTTCAGGTGCATCTTTATTTCACTTGTGGG
The DNA here is from genome assembly GCA_937864375.1 of uncultured Spirochaetota bacterium. GTDB lineage: Bacteria > Spirochaetota > UBA4802 > UBA4802 > UBA5368 > FW300-bin19. The sequence goes on along the minus strand of CALMJO010000018.1, from coordinate 12,659 downwards.
GCGCCATTTTCCGCGGGAGAGGCGGTTCCCCTCCGGGTCCACCGCGCAGATGTGAGCCGGAGACAGCATCCCCTTGCTTACGCCGGTGGGCGTGCAGAGCACCACGCGGTCGTTCAGCCGACAACTGATGTTGCCGTCGTTTGCAGCCACCCAGCCCCGGTGCCAGCACCGGTACCCGACCTCGACCATGAGCCTGCGGATGTTCCGCTCCCTGATATAGCCGCGTATGTTCACGTACATGTATCCTCGCCCTTTCTTTTTCCCGCGCCGCGGCAAAAAAATGTTGACTCCGGCATGGGATCGGCATACTAATAACATAATATAACAATATATATCATATTATATATGTCAATATAAATTTTTCTCGTGGAAAAAAAGCCGCCGGAGGCCGGGATCGTAATTGGTGAACTATTGAACAAAGAGGGGGCGCCATGACGAACAATAATTCCCTGGGTATTGAGATCAACGAAAAGGACCGGTCGGTGGTGCGGGGGCTCGCCGAGAAAGTGGCGCGCATCGCCTCGGAGGTTGTGGAAGAATTCGCGTGACCGGTGCGGGGTCCCAATATACACTTTACGGAACATGAATGGGGTACCATCATGAGCTTCGAACCTACACTTAATTCACTGCGCCGGCACGAGGTGCCCGAATGGTACCATGATGCGAAATTCGGCATATTCGTGCACTGGGGTCTCTTCAGTGTCCCCGCATACGCGCCAACGGTAAACGGCAACTTTCACGAAAGCGTGTTAAACCACGGGTTCAGGTCGCATTTCATTAATAACCCCTATGCCGAATGGTACCTGAACAGCCTCCGCATCGAGGGAAGCCCGGTGTGGGAATACCATGAGAAGAAGTACGGGGGAAAAGATTATGACCATTTCGCGGGCGAGTTTAACAGGGGCCTCGACGAATGGGATCCGACGGCATGGGCCGGTCTTTTCAAGGATGCGGGCGCACGTTACGCGGTGCTGGTAACAAAACACCACGACGGATTTTTACTCTGGCCCAGTTCTCATCCCAATCCCGAAAAAAAGTACTACCATGCGGCAAGGGACATCGTCGGCGATCTCACCGCTGCGGTCAAAGCGAAGGGGATGCGCATGGGACTGTACTATTCAGGAGGTTTGGACTGGTCATTCACCGGACAGCCGATCATGGACGCGGCTGGCGCCCTTACCATCGTTCCACGGGGCGACGGGTATGTGCAGTATGTCGACGCCCATTACCGCGAGCTCATCGATCGCCACCGCCCTGACATACTCTGGAACGACATCGCCTATCCATCCACAAACTCAATGCTCGCCCTGTTCGCCTATTTCTACAACGCAAATCCCGATGGTCTCGTAAACGACAGGTGGCCGGTGTTTCCATCTCCCCTTGTAAGCACAATTGCGGGACTGGGGCCCATCAGGAGACTGATCGACAGAATCGGACAGCGGACCATAGCGAAAGACGGGGTCCCCACGGCAAAACCGATCTGGTGCGACTACCGAACGCCTGAATACGCGGTTTCATCTCAAATACAGAAAAAAAAATGGGAGGCGACGAGGGGCATCGGCACATCGTTCGGATACAACGCCGCCGAACCATCGGACAACAGCCTCAAGGGGAACGACATCATCCGCCTCCTGGTTGACATTGTGAGCAAGAACGGCAACCTCCTTCTTAATGTCGGGCCCATGGCGGACGGCACCATTCCTCCGGAGCAGACCAGGGCGCTTGAGGAGACCGGACAGTGGCTTTCGGTCAACGGCGGGGCGATATACGGCACAAGGCCGTGGAAGCGCGCCGAGGGGAAAACGGACGACGGATCGGATGTCCGCTTTACGAGGAAAGGGAACGACCTGTTCGCGATACTGCTGGGAACCCCGCGTGACAGGTCGTTCATTATCGAAGACCTGCGGCCCGGGCGGTGCGACAGGGTCTCGATACCGGGACATTGGGGCAACGTGAGTATCGAAGATTCCGCACGTGGATGCCGTATAAACATGGAAACCCCGCTCGCGCCGTCACCGGCGCACACCGTTCGCATGCACGGCGCGGCCGAATGAGCGGATGAAGTGTAATAATTGGGCATGAGAATAATTTCGTTTTAATACCCTGTTTGTGATTTCTGCACTTCATTCATGCGAATGAACCCTGTACCCGGCGATGATTTTTATAGAACAGAGGTGACACATGGGAGACAGGCCTATCACGAGACGTAACTTCTTCAGATTAGGCGCAGCGTCAATGATCGGCGCCATGAGTGCGGGCAGTCTCGCCTGCGGCAGGAGTGTCGGCGATGAGGCGCACGGTGTCATGTTCGATCTCGATGAATACACCGCTTCGGGGAGGGAGCGCGTCAGCGCTGAAAAAGTCATGCGCCTTGCCAAAAACCGGCCGGGCACGCCTCCCAACATCATCGTCATCCTCTGTGACGACCTGGGGTACGGCGACCTCGGATGCTACGGCAATCGAGTCATCAGGACCCCCTCCATCGACATGCTGGCGAGTAAGGGCGTCAGGTTCACGGATTTCTACGCTTCCTGCTCGGTTTGCACGCCGTCCCGGTACGGGCTCCTGACGGGCCGTTACGCGGTGAGAGGCGGGCTCATCTTCGTGATGCCCGGGTCGGAGGAATCGATCAAGAGCTTCATCATCAGGAGGCTCGGCCGCTGGGTCGGAAGCCTGGGTGCGACGGACGTGCAGGATTACTGCTGGGTGGACGGCATCGCGGACGACGAGTTAACCCTTGCGGCGGCCCTGAAGGCGGCTAACTACCGCACCGGCATGGTGGGAAAGTGGCACCTGGGTGATTTCAGCGTGAACCCGAGGTACAATCCGCGGAGACACGGCTTCGATGAATTTTTCGGCCTGCCCCACAGCAACGACACGTGGCCCTGCGCACTCTACCGAAACGAGGAGCGGCTGGAGGCTGACATCGGGCTGAACCAGGAGCGCCTCACGGGTCTCTTCACCCGGGAGGCCATTGAGTTCATAGAGCGTGCAAAGGGGGGGCCCTTCTTCCTCTACCTGGCCCACACGGCTCCGCACCAGCCGCTCTACGCGTCAGCACGCTTTAAGAACAAGTCGAGGGCTGGCATCTACGGCGACACGGTGGAGGAGCTCGATTGGAGCGTGAACGAGATCGTATCGTGTTTGAAGCGCAATGCCATCGACGACAACACCATAATAGTCTTTACCAGCGACAACGGACCATGGTACAACGGCAGCACAGGAGGATTCAGAGGGAGAAAAGGCCAGAGCTACGAGGGGGGATATCGCGTCCCCTTCATAGTGCGCTGGCATGGACGGATCCCGGCGGGGAGCCTGTGCACCGCGCCGGCAATGAACATCGACCTCTTCCCTACGCTCTGCGCGGCGGCGGGCCTCGCCGGACCTGTCGACAGGATCATTGACGGCAGGGACATTGGCGGACTCCTGAGGGGAAGAACCAACGCCTCGCCCCACGAGGAGCTCTACTTCTACCACTACGAGGAGCTGGAGGGGATGCGTGCGGGCAACTGGAAATATTTCAGGAACACCAACCATTATGTCTTTCCCAACCCGGTGGACAAACCAACGACGCTCATCGGGAGAATCGCGAAGGGGATTTTTGGCGATTGGCCAAATCTCTACAACATCGAGTATGACCGGGAGGAGTGCTACAACCTGGCGGCCAGGTATCCAGAAGTGTGCCACGACATGGAGACACGGATGGCCCGGTGGGAACAAGAACTCATCAGGAACCCACGGGGGTGGATCAATACATAAATTACGAATTACTATCAAGGAAATTGCGTCCTCGCCAAGGTGAAAGCCCCTCCTACATAGCTTATATTATCGGACGCATAATTACTATATTGTCAATTAAAGATAGTATATCAATTATGCAATGAAAAATAACGTTCCCCAAACACCCCCGGCAGTACGATGCGTCCATCGCGAATCGATTTGAAATGCCGCAGGTTCCCCGTCACAAGATAATCCGCTCCGGAGGCCTTCAGTACCTCGTAAAACATGATATCGTCAGGATCTTCAAGTCTAATGGAAAGCGGTTTGGGATTCACGCGCCGGGCGAAGCGTCCGAAATACGCGGCAAGATTTACCACGTCAGCGGCATTGAATCCAAACGCCGGACGCGCCAACACGCCCCTGTATTCCGCGAGTATCCGATCGTCCACGCAGACCATGATCTCCCCGGTAAAAAGCAGATTAAGCAGGTCCGCGGGTTTTCCCCTGGGACTGAGCGCCACGGAAACCAGTTCGTTCAATTCAAGGACGATCTTCACTTCCCGGCCCGGAAGTTTCGTATCTCGCGATCAATTGCATCGGGTGAAACGGCATTTTTTTCCGGCTTTCGCGGCGGAGGCCCGCATCCCCCTGAGCGCCTCGGAAGCCTTTGCGGTGCGCAGCGCGCGTAGTGTCTCTTCAAGGCCTTCTTCTTCGAGCGGGGTTAGAAGTGCGATCGGCCTTCCATTGTTGGTAACTATGAGCTCGTTCTCCGTTTTCAGTTCGCGCCAGACCGCGGCGGGCTTTGATCTTAAATCGCGTACGGTAATGAACTTCATGACAATCCTCACTTGTAGTGAGTATACCATAAATATATAGGAATCTGCGTCCTCTTTCCGGGGAAGGGTCCACGGATATTTGCCAGATTCTTGGAAGCAAGCTCCTTAAAAAAATCACCCCTCCCCGACAGAAAGCCCCGGGCAGAGGGCTTAAATTAGCTTGGCAAATCCGGCGAATTTCATAATGCACGAAAATTAGTTTATTCTGCTTACTTTTCAGAGACTTAACAGGAACCATCGACGAAATCCAGCGTACACCCAGGAGTGTTATTTATCTTTCAGTTTATCCATGGTAACGGAAATGAAGAACTCCCCGGACCACAGGTTGATTGAATCCTGGTTTCCGATGAACGGGAGCACATCCTCTCTGGCCTGATTAAAATCAATGCTGTTGAATCGTTCCAATAATCTTGTCCGAAGATCATCCCCGGTCAGTTCCTCATTCGATTTCAAATGCCCCGTCTGCCGCATCCTGAAAGCGAGATGTTGTATATCAAGAGGAACTCCCTTTGACAGGTACCAGATGTAATCATAGAAATCCCGGCCTTTAACCCGGGACTGCCATCCACGACAGAGCAAGGCATGGACCTTGCCGGCGAAAAGAGAAGGGAGCGTGAACATTCTCACGTGATAAGGAACGGGAAGCAGCTGATATTTTATTTCATACTGCGCTCCCGGAGGAGGATCGGTATCGACCTCCAGCTTGATTTGAATCTGCTCCTCGGGATGTACGCCGGTCACCGGAGGCGATATCGACGATATCTTCAACAGATGAATCTGGGTACCGCCTTTAATGAAGGCCGATTTAATCGCCGAGTCATTGTGTTTGATCTTTTCGGTTACGGTCATATCGAGGCCATATGCGCCGAGCTCGTCCTGAACGACGCGCGTATATGCTGATAAATCGAAACGAGGGTCCGGATCGAGAAGGCTGAAATCGAGATCCTCCGAGAATCGGTCCAGTCCATAAAAAATCCGCAGCGACGTTCCTCCGTAAAAGGCGGCGATGTTGAAAAAACCACCCCGGTAAAGTCCCAGCAGGGCGATCTCCTGGGTGATTTCTTTCAATGCATTCCTGTAATCATCGATAGTGCGGCAGTCGTATGAATCGATCATGCCCTGAATTGCGCTATGCATGCGCGGTCTCCTTCTCGAACCAATCGAGGAACAGCATTGAGAGCTTTTTCCGGTACATCGGGGCGATCGAACCGATGCTTTCCTTATCCATCCCTGCAATCCTGTCGTAATCCATCCGCCAATCAGCGAACAGGAGCCGGGCCAGGGCTTTCCTGGAGGCGATGCCCCGTGTTTTATACAGCATGTCGAGCAGCGCTTTTTCCGGAGTGGCGATGAGATAGCCCTGCTTGTTTTCCTCTTCCCTGACAATACCATAGGGATAGACGTTGGCCGGAAGATAGTAATAGTGGAAATCCCCCAACGATGTATGGAACCTGCGGTTCTTATTCTTGTTATATACGGCCGAGGTGAGAACGTTGGCTCTTTCAGGAATAAGGCCATGGTAGGCGAGCGCGTATTCGAATGAGATATACGACGGCCCGTAAATGACGGATGCGAGACTCTTCAAGGAATAGTCATGATCGTTGGCATCCAGAAAGATTCCGCGGCGGACCTGTATTAAATCCCCGGATTTGATCATCCGGGTAATCCGAGCCTTGGGGGAGGAATAATTCCTCAACTCGTGGATCAGGGTCATATGATCTATATACATCTTTGTCTCCAGTAAGTATCAAAATATTATACTTTCTGGAGAAAGTCAATGATTTATTCACCAATATCCAGGAATCTGCGTCCTCTTTCCGGGGAAGAGTTCCCCGAGTAGGGTCAGGAGATGGCGCCGTTGGCAACGCCCCGGTTTCCATCTCCTGCCTCCTCAAACCGTGCATGCAGTTCTCCCGCACACGGCTTTCCGACAATCTTCTTTCCGCAGCGTTCAAGGCCTGTAACCTGCTTCACCCGGCAGGTAAAATCTTTCCATACCGCAATGCTTGACATACCAGTATTTGAATTTTTCCCACGATACCCGGCGCCGGTTTCCACCCTGTTTTCTTATAAAACGAAACATCCGGAATGAAAGATACTCGTCCAGTTGTTGGAGCTTCCTGGTCGAGTTTCCCGTCTTGAAATAGTTCCTCCAGCCCCGTATTATGGGATTGAGCCTGCCCACAATCATTCCCGGGGAGAGAAGAAACATGTTCCTGCCCGTTATCTCTTGAATCCGCACCCTGACTGTCTTCATCGCCTTCTTCGAAGGCCAGAAGTAAGGCACAATCTTCCCCGTAGTTTCTGATCGACTCTTCCGGAAATAAAATCCCAGGAAGTCGAAACCATCCGCATTCATGTTTACCACCCGGGTCTTTTCCGGGTGCAGCGTTAGTTTCAGCCGTTTCAAGAAACTGGATGCTTCCCGGTATGCGTGCTGCGCCTCACTTCTGTAGCGACATAGTATCACGCAATCATCGGCGTACCGAACCAATCTCCCCAGTTGCTGACACCGTGTATTCCAGTACATGTCAAAGATGTGGAGGTAGATATTCGCAAGCAGAGGACTGATAACTCCCCCCTGCGGAGAACCGGCATTCGTCGCCTGATACCTTCCTTCGGCAACCACTCCCGCCTTCAGCCAGAGCTTGATCAGCTTCAGTACCCGCCGATCGCTTATGCGTCGCCGCAGGAGCGCACACAGCGTGTCGTGGTCTATGGAGTCAAAATAGGCCTTGATATCCATGTCCACCACCCACCAGCTTCGCACCAGCGTTTCCCTGACATCGTTCACCGCTCCCACCGCGCTTTTCTTCGGGCGAAAGCCGTACGAATTCGGCTGGAAGTTTGCCTCGAATATCGGTTCAATTACGATCTTGCACGCTTGTTGCACCACCCGATCCTTTATGGTTGGAATTCCAAGCGGCCTTTCCCCTCCTCCTGCCTTCGGTATGTTAACCCGGAGTACCGGTGCGGGGCGATAGGTCTTCTTTTTCAATTCCTGTTCAATCGTGTTGAGAAGGTTCTCTACTCCTTCTCCTTCGATATCCTCGAAACTGACGCCGTCTACGCCCGCCGCGCCCTTGTTCGATCTTACCTCATGCCACGCCCGCCACAGTACGTCGGGACGGTGAATCCGGTCATAGAGCGCATGGAATCTTCGACTCCTGCTCCTCTTGGCCGCCAGATATAACGTTCGTTGAAGTTCTCGTGACGATTTCATCGCTGTCCCCAGCGGTGTCGTTGATGTTTCATCATGCACTATCACTTACCTTCATACTCCCGTGTGATTGAAGCAGAGACCCTTCCCTATGCCGGGTTGCGTTGTCCCAGCAGTCTTCGGTACTATGTCCTTTGCCGCCAGGACGGCGGCATGCAAGGCCGGTGCAGGATGCACAAAAACGGCTTGCCCTCCGACTTCTCCGCAAGCATTCCGCCCGACTTCGTCTCACCGACTTATACGCGCAGTTTCCCCGGTTGTGGTACCGGCGACCGGCGGAGATCTCTTCTGTTCCGACGCCCACTTTCACGACATTCCGCTTCCCTTACGCCGGAGGGTTCTTCGGGACTGCTTTTCCAGTATCTTCATCCCTTCTTCCGCCTTCGCCCCGTTATGACGGGCTCGGCACCCTCTTGTCCGGTTTCCCGGTAAGCTAACGACGCTGCAGAATTCACTTCATGTTACGGACTGCCGTTTCGCACGTTCTTCACGAACTATTTTCCTCCCTTAGACACATTCGGTCACCCTATGCATCCGAGGATAGCTACCCGACTCTCTGGCGTTTATCGGGACCGGACTTTCACCGGTAAGCGAACGTCAGCTTCAGAACGGACCATAACCCCGCTTCCCGGAAGCGCATTCTTCAAAAAGGCAACCTCTTCCTGGTAAAAAGCCCTTTGCAGCAGGCTTAAAATTTACCAGCTTGCCCTTTGAATCCCGGAACACGATCGATATTCCGGAAGTCACTGTTTCATTGTAATTCTCCTTGAAGAAATTCTGAAATGTGATTTTGATTCTCCCGATGACCAGGGCCGCCTTTTTCGGCGTTGTGGCGGGATTTTCTGCCGCATAACGTGGAACACTCAAAAAGATCGCGATAGCCAGACACGGAAGCGCGTATTTTCTCATTTTCATCTCCCTGTGGGTGCAATATTTGGAACACTCTCCATGAAAACGAGCCGCTCAGCCGGACTCAAAGGATATACTTTCGATGGTATGAATATAACACACAATAGTGTGAAAGTCCACAGAACAATACCTGCTTCATCAGAACTTTTCCATAGCACGTTTAACGGCTGCCACTATCTCGTCCATGTCAGATTTGGTGGCAATTAAAGCCGGCGCAAAATTCATAATGGTATTGTTGCCCGGCAGAGAGCTGGACGTCCTTCCCACAAGCACTCCTTCGGCTGTCACCAAAGCCATGACACGCGCCATTTCCGCTTCCGTGATGGATTCTTTGGTTTGTTTGTTCCGAACAAATTCAATGCCGCAGAAGAGCCCCTTGCCCCGCACATCTCCTACCAGCGGCATATCGCTAAGCGATTGCAAACCTTCGAGCAAATAAGCGCCGGCTACCCGGGAGTTTTCCACCAAATGTTCTTCTTCGATGATCCGCGTGCTCTCCAGTGCAGCCGCCATGGCGCCTGTGCAACCGCCGTAAGTGCTGATGTCGCGGAAATAATTCATCCGCTCGGCAGGCTGGTTAGGATCGCATAGAAATTTATCGAAAATATCCTGGCGGAAAACTGTAGCGGACAGGGGCATATAAGAACTGGCCAACCCTTTGGCCATGGTAACAATGTCCGGATCCACATCATAATGCTTATGTCCCCAGAATTTTCCTGTGCGGCCAAATCCGCAGACGACCTCATCCATAATCAGGTACACTCCGTATTTGCGGCAAATTGCCTGCAAAATCGGGTAGTATTCCGGAACCGGAACCAAAATGCCGCCACCGGCTGTAATAGGCTCGACAATACAACCGCCTACGGTATCCGGCCCTTCCTTCAAAATTATATCTTCCAGAACTTTGGCACAATCAATATCGCAGCCGGGATATGTTTTTCCAAACGGGCAGCGGTAGCAAAGCATGTGAGGAAACTCGACAAAGCCTTCGGCAAACGGCCCGTAATCTTGCTTTCTTTCCATCTGGCCTGTCGCGCTAAGCGCGCCAATGGTTGTGCCGTGATAATCCCGTGTTCGAAACAGAACTTTGTGCTTTCCTTTCCGATTCGGATCAATGTGGGAGAGTTGACGAACAACTTTAAAAGCTTTCTCGTTTGCCTCTGAGCCGCTGTTGGAGAAAAATACTTTGCCCAGGCGCGGCAGAAGTTCGATCAGTTTGGTTGCGAATTTGATACTGGGAATGTTACCAACCGTCCCTGCGTAATAGGGCAGTGTTATTAGCTGTTCATAAACAGCTTTCGCGATGCTTTCCCGGCCATGACCAACCATGACACTCCAGACACCGCCGGATGTGGCATCCAGATATTCCCGCCCGCGGATATCCTTGACGCGCAATCCCTTGCCCTCAACAATGATCATTTGCTCGGCATTTTGAAACACTTTATGTGGTTTGATGTGGTGCCATAAGAAATCCCGGTCGCCACGAACCATCTCGTCAACATCATAATCAAACCAGTTTGTTTTATTTTCCATACAATATTCCTCACTTTAAAAGAAAGACTGATTTGCCAGGCATAATACTCAGTATGCTTTTCAAATATTAATAGTTTTTAGAGAGCCCACTGTTTTAGAATCTGAATTTGGTATTATCTCTTAAAGAACATTATTTAATTTGGCATACGTCTCCGTCTCGTCTCTGTGGCGGTGCGCCTGAAACTCACACAATTCCGGAATGTAATATGATCTACAGTAGAGAATTGGTTGTTTGCTTTTATTAAGATCAATGGTCTCGATATACATCAGCGGTGAAGCGGTCTTAACCTGAAGAATTGCAGCCAGATGTTTATCGCTGATAATAGGTTTGAACGAGCAATCACCTTCATCGGATATTTGTCCGCAGACCTCTGTTAAAAAATGATACAAAGAATGCATATAATAGTTCAGTTTATCTTCGTCTCCGGCGGGAACAAATGACGCAGGGAAAAAATCAAAAGAATAAACAGCAGGTTTTTCGCCAATTGTCCATATACGCTCCACTTCCCAGATCTCTTCGCCAGCGGGAATCCGCAGCTTCTCCGCAATCCGTGAATTGGCGGCGGTTTTTTTCATTTCAATCTTGATAAAGCGGTCTTTCAAGCCCACTCTTTTGAAAATGGTGGATGTGGACACAATTGAAGAGAGCGTCTGAACCGGAACCGCTTTTTTATCGAGAACAAACGTTCCTGTGGCGTGACGGCGTATGATCACACCATCGTCCTCCAGCACACGAAGGGCTTCTCTCAACGTGACGCGGCTAACCGAGAATTCACGGGCTAATTGATCCTCGGAAGGAAGCTTTGACCCCGGCGGATATTGGCCGCTTTTTATGTCTTCCAGAAGAAAGTCAATGACTTCAAAGTAAAGCGCTTTTTTAGCTATTTTTCGTTCCTTTTTTTCTTTCAAATGACCAAGCCCTTTTACGTGACCCTATTTTTACGCGAATTCCACCAGTTGAGTATTTTCATGCCAATAGGCAGTAGATACCGCGAAAGCCTGGAGGCATGTTGAACATCGCTTGCCGGGGCGGGCATCCTGCACTCCGACCCATAGAGTTCCATCATCATTTTTGTTACCTGTGATTTTACCAGCCCGCGCATCGGCACATTCGCGACCATTCCATACATGGCGGCGTTGCCTTTGGATGCAAGCCCGGGATCGCGTCGCACAATGTCCGCCGCTTCACGTAAATCTTTCAGGTAGCTATCGACAACATCGGCATGCCTTGGCGTAACCATGCAGTGCAGGCCTGCCGGATGCTGGATGCGATCAACCAACCAGCCACGCTCTTCGAGTTGATCTCCTAGTGCATAGATATCGAGGTTTTTATCGCGCGAAGCATAGGCAAAAACGCTCATGGAGGGGCAGCCAAGTATAGTCAGGCCTTCGATTGCCTCGATCCCCTTCATTAATCGAGTGGTAGTATCCATTATAGTTCGCGTTATATCCAGATAACCATTGAGGCCGATGGCATTGAGCGCCGCCCAGGCTGCTGCTATGGCGCCTCCTGGACGCGTCCCCAGCATGGCCGGTGAAGCAAATACGCCTGTGGGGGAATCAATGGAGACAAAAAACTGATGCTGCAGATAGTCCATGCTTCGGTATAGCAGAACAGAGGCACCTTTGGCGCTAAATCCGTATTTGTGCAGATCAGCCCCGATCGAGGTCACACCAGGCACACGAAAATCAAAGGGTGTAACCGAGTTGCCGAGCCTCTCCACAAATGGTAGCAGAAAGCCGCCCAGACAGGAATCCACATGCAAAGGCAGCTTATGACGCAAGGCCACTTCCCCCAGGGCGGGGATGGGATCAACTACACCGAACGGGTAGCATGGAGCCGAAGCTACAAGCAGAATCGTGTTGCGGTTGATTAATCGTTCAACCGCCGCCACATCAACTCTATACTTGTCGTCGAGCGGGGCCTGCACCATCTTGACGCCAAAATATTTGGAGGCTTTGTCCCACGATACATGGATGGAACGCGGGACGATCATCTCCGGCTTAAAGGGTAAATTGCGCATGGCGCTGGCTCTTTCGCGATAGGTAACGACAGGAAGCAGGCATGTCTCCGTGCCTCCCGAAGTCATGGTACCGACAACCTGATCGTCGCCGTGCAAAAGCTCGCTAGTCATCTGCACAATTTCCGTCTCCATGCGCTTGAGGCTCTTGAACGCCATGGGGTTTAAGGCATTCTCTGAAAAGTATAGACCATAAGCCTTTTTGAGAAACGAGGTGTGTTCTTCACCCAGATAATACACCAAGCTCCAAATCCTGCTGTCGCGATAGTTTGCATCCTCAATGCCGAAATCCTTGAGAGACGCGAGCACTTTAGCGTGCTCAATGCCATGTGCCGGTATTGTCTTCATTGTATTTTCCCCGTTTCATAGCAGTGGCGCTTCGGGATTTCAAATGGGTTACTCACCAATTCCTGCTGTTTT
>CALMJO010000017.1 GCA_937864375.1 uncultured Spirochaetota bacterium | reverse complement strand
CCTTCATCCGCTCGATCCCCCGGTCGACGCCGCCCTCGTGGTCCTCGCCGTCGGTGATCAGGACGAGGATCCTGGACGTGAGCCATTTTCTCTCGAACACGCGCGCCGCCGCGTCGAGCGCCTTTCCCAGGTCGGTTCCCTGCCGCCGCACCGAGAGCGTGTCCACCGAGTCCAGGAACATCAGGAAGGCGTCGATGTCCGAGGTGAGCGGGCACTGCAGGTACGCGTCCCCCGCGAAGAGGACGAGCCCCATCCGACCCCCGCGCGCCGCGTCTGCGATCAGTCGCACGGCGCTCTTCGCGCGTCCCAGCCGCGAGGGCCTGGTGTCGCGCGCGTCCATGCTCCGGCTCACGTCCAGGGCGACCAGCACGTCCACGCCCTCGATCCGCGCCTCGTCCTCCCGCTCTCCCCACTGCGGGCGCAGGGCCGTGAGCGCCGCGAGGACAATGCAGGCGAACACGAGCGCGGCCTTCGCGCGCGCGCCGCGCCGCCGGACCGGTACGAGCGCCTCTCTCACGCGCTCCGCGGGAAAGAGCCTTGCCGTTATGCGTGATTTATATGCCAGGTACCACGCGTACAGTCCGGCGGCCGCCGCGGCCGCCGCCAGAATGTACACGGCATATGCGCCGTTCCCGAACGCCATCACGGGACCTTCCTGTAAAACGCGGCGCGCAGCAGCACCTCCGCGAGGAACAGGAGGACCGCCGCCGCGAGGTACGGCATGAAGCCGTCCCGGAATTCAACGTACTCGTTTTTTACCGCGACGCTTTTTTCAAGCTGGTCTATGTCCTTCACGTTTTCCCAGAGCACCCCGGCGGAGCCTGCGCGGTAGAACTTCCCGCCGGTGATCTGCGCGAGCTCGCGCACCGCCGCCTCGTCGAACTCGTGGTACCGCTTTTTCCACAGGGAGCGCAGCGCCTCCCACACGCTCGAGGGAGGTTCGCTCCCGATCCCCACTGCGTACACCCGTATCCCTTCACGCGCGCACATTTTCGCGGCCGTCACGGGATCCACGAACCCGCGGTTGTTCACGCCGTCGGTGAGCAGGAGTATGATGCGCGTGCGCCCCTTATCGCCCGGCATGCGCGACGCCGCGAGCGCGAGCGCGTCCCCTATCGCGGTTCCCTCCTCCGGAACCGTGTCCAGGCCCGTCTCGTCCAGGACCTGGGCGATCATGTCGTGCTCGAGGGTGAGCGGACACTGGAGGTACGCCTCCCCCGAAAACACGATGAGCCCGATCCTGTCATTGGCCCTGCGTGCGATGAAATCACGGAGCACGTTTTTCGCCACCTGGAGCCTGTTTCTGGGTTCGAAGTCCTCGCTCCCCATGGAGTCGGACGCATCCAGCGCGACGAAAATGTCGATCCCCGGGTGGTTCACGCTGGTGCTCCCCACGCTCCTGCCCGGCCCGGCGAGCGCGAGCACCAGGAAGAGAACGGCCCCCGCGCGCAGCGCGTGAAGATAGGGGTAGGTGGACGCGCGAAACGACCAGCCGCGCGCAAGGCCGCGCGCGTCGGGAACGGAGATCGAGGCCTCGTTCTCGCGCACGCGAAAGCGCACGTGGAACAGGATCAGGGCAGCCCACGGGATGAGCAGGAGGAGCCACAGGGGCTCCCTGAATTCAAACGCGCTCATCGCGCCGCCTCCCGGCAATCGCGCGTGCGACCGACTCGGCGCAGTCCAGGGAACGCGCGAGCGCGCCGGCGGGCGCCTTGAACTCCGCGAACCTGGAAAGATCCCAGAGCCCCAGGCATTCCGCGAGCCGATCCATGTCCGGTCTGTCAAGCAGTCCCTTTCCGAGCGCGGTGAAGAGTTCGGACCCTGTCATCTCCGTCGCGTCGATGCCGCACTGCGCGCCCGCGAAGGTCCGCAGCGCGTGAAGTATCTTTGCGGCAAGCTCCTTGTTCATCCCCCGCTCCTCGAGGCGCTCCGCTTTAAGGGCGGCGAGCGCTTCCAGGAACCCGTCGAGCGGCGCAACGGGAACGACCTCCGCGTCGTACACGGGGATGGCGTGCCGGTACCGCCGCCACGCGAACGCGCCCGCCGCGATCAGCGCAAGCGCGAGCAGGGCGAGCAGGTACATCCGCGCACGGTATCCGCCAAACTCGCGCGGCGGCACTATCTCCTGGAATTCCTTCGAGGGATTGACGGGGTCCACGGTTATGCGCGGAAGCGCGTAGCCGACCCGCACGCCGTCGGCCCCCGTCACCGTGATCTCCGGGAGCTCGAAGCTCCCGGTCCTCAGGAACGCGAGCGTGATGACCGCGACCTTTTTCCCTGCATCGTTCGCGTCTTTCACGTACGCCGCCTCCCGCACCACGCAGAGCGGCAGCTGGGCCGCGTCCTTTCTCGCCGGGGCGCCGCCGGACGCGGCGGGCTGCTCCCGCGCATCACGCGCCGGGGGAGCGGAAAATTTCGCTCCTTTTTGGGGAAGCTCGATCTTCGCTTCGTCCGCTCGTAAGCCGGAGACCACCAGGCGGTATTCCACGGGCGTGCCTATGGTACAGCGCCCGGGAGCGGCCGTCGCATGGACCGGCGAGGGGGGCGCGCCGGTTGGCCCGCCGGCCCCGCAGCCGGAAAGGGCCAGCGCGCATGAGGCGAGCAGTACTTGCACGACCGTTCTCATGGGGCTCCCGCCTCCCGCCGCCAGCGCGCGCGGTTCCGACGCGCGAAGAATTCGAGCACGGGCTTCCCGATCGCGCCGTCGGTCGAGAGCCGTATCACGTCCAGGTTCGCGAGGTCCTCCGCTGCGCGCCTCTCCGGAAGGGCGTCGGCGATCACGCGCTCCCCGGTTTCCAGGTCCGCGAGTTCGACGAGCCCGGAAAAGCGGCGGTCGTGTTCGAGGGGGTCGCTCACGCTCACCGGTATCACGTCGTGCCTGCGGCCCAGCCGGCGCATCGCCTGCCCGGCGCCCGGGTCGCGGAAGTCCGAAATCACGAAGACGACGCTCCGCTTCTTGAGCACGCGGTCCAGGAATTCCGCCGCGCTCCCCAGCCCCGTCGAGCGTCCCCGGGGCACGAAGCGCGCGGTCTCCTCCACGAGCGGGGCGAGCGCGCGGCGCCCCCTGCGCGGGGGTATGAATTTCTCCACACGGTCCGAGTAGAGCAGGAGCGAGACGCGGTCGTTGTTGATCCGCGCGAGCAGGAGAAAGAGCGCCGCCGCATCGAGCGCCGTCTCCCGCTTGGTGCGCGCGCTCCCGAAGTCCAGCGAACCCGACACGTCGATCATGAGCGCCACGGAGAGCTCGCGCTCCTCGGTGAACTCCTTGACGAACAGGGAGTTCATCCGCGCCGACACGTTCCAGTCGATGCTCTTCACGTCGTCCCCGTAACGGTACTCGCGCACGCTCTCGAAGGAGAGGCCGCGTCCCCTGAAGGCGCTGTGGTATTCACCCGCGAAGAGCGTGTCGAGCTTTCTTCTCGCGCCTATGCGTATGCGCCGCGCGAGCGCGTGACGGTCCGGCTCCACCTAGGGCACCTCCACCGAATCGAAGATCATCTTCACCGCGTCGTCGCTTTTCACGCGCTCCGCCTCCGCCTCGTAGGTGAGGATGATCCTGTGGCGCAGGACGTCGGTCCCCACCTCCCTGATGTCGTCCGGGGTGACGTATCCCCGCCCGCGCATGAAGGCGAGCGTGCGGGCGGCGCGCAGGAGCGCGATCGAGGCCCTGGGGCTCGCCCCGAACTCTATGAAGCGCGCGCACCTCTTGTCCCCGGGCGCGCGCGTCTCGCGGACCAGGCCCACGATGTAGTCCATAAGCGTTTCGTCCACGTGGATGCCCTCGGCCAGCCGCGCGCCCTCGAGGATTTCCCCGGGGCCGACGACCGGCGTCACGCGCTCCGCGTCGATCGTTTCCAGGCGCGCGAGTATCTGCCTCTCCTCATCCTTTTCAGGATAGTCCACCAGGCACTTCATGAAGAAGCGGTCTACCTGCGCCTCGGGTAGCGGGTAGGTCCCCTCCTGCTCGATCGGGTTCTGCGTGGCGAGCACCATGAATGGACAGGGAAGCTCGTGCGTCTCTTCGCCTATGGTCACCGTACGCTCCTCCATGGCCTGGAGGAGGGCCGACTGGACTTTCGCGGGCGCGCGGTTGATCTCGTCGGCAAGCAGGATGTTCGTGAAGACCGGGCCCCGGCGCGTGAAGAAGTCCATCTCGCGCGGATTGTAGATGCGCGTGCCCACGAGGTCGGCGGGAAGCAGGTCGGGGGTGAACTGTATCCGGCTGAAAGACGCATTGATGCTGCGCGCGAAGGCGCGCACCGCGAGCGTCTTCGCGAGCCCCGGAAGCCCCTCCAGGAGTATATGCCCGCCGCACATGAAGGCGATGATGATGCGCTCCACCAGGCGCTCCTGCCCCACGACGACCTGCCCCACCGAGGACTTTACACGGCCGATGAAGGCGCCGCGCGCGCGCGCCTCCTCACCCAGCTTCACGATCTCGTCATAGTTCATGGCGTACCTGCGTTCAGTAGTGTGTGCACGGGGAACCGGCTGCGGCCGGCACCGTTATCTTTTTGTGTCCCCGGGCATCGTGCGGTTACGAATTTTTCACCGGGCGCGCGTCTTTACGCGAACATGCGTAAAAAAATCCCCCTGATCACAGGGGGATTTTGCATTTATCAATGTGATGCGTCGTTTACTTCACCTTCTTGAGCCCGGGGATCCTGAGCACCTGGTTTGGATAGACGAGGTCCCAGTTCCTGACCTGGTCGGTATTGGCCTGGTAGATGACCTTCCAGAGCTTCCAGTCGCCGTACACCTTCTGCGAAATCTTCCACATGCAGTCGCGGTCGGCCTCGTTCAGGAGCACCGTGTAGCTGGTGTACTCTCCCGTGACGATGTACTCGCCGTTCGCGCCCAGCACGGTGGAGCCCACCGGCAGCGGCGCCATGCCCTCGACCCCAGTCTTCGTGCCGGTCCCGGTCGCAACCGCGACGCCCGTGCCCGCGCCTCCCGCCTTCGCTCCCGCGACGATCGCCGCGAGGCGCTTCGCCTCGGCGGAGGACGTCATGGATTCCTTGTAGCGGGCCTCCGCGAAATGCTCCTTCGCCTTCCCGACGGCTTCCCTGGATGCGGCGAGCTCGTCCTTGGCAAGGGCGGCGCCCGTCGATTTTTCCGCTCCCTCGACCGCCATTTCGGCGGCCACGATCGACTCGCGCGAGGAGCCCTTGAGCGCCTCGAGGTAGGCCTCGTCGGCGCTCGCCTTGGCGATCGCGATCGCGTCGAATCCCTGCTTCTGCTTTGACGCCGCGAGGGCTTCTTCGGCCAGCTTCCTGTTTTCCTCGGCGACCTTCATCTTTTCCGGCGCGAACTCGGCGCCCTTGAGCTTCGCGGCCTCGCCCAGGGTGACCTCGACCTCGCGTATGGCGTCGCGGAGCTGGTCGGATTTTCCGAGCGCGGTGTTGCGCGCGTTCTTGGCGAGCCTGTCGGCGTCGAGCGCCTTCTCGTACGCCTCGTAGTACTTCTTGTTTTCGAACTGGTCGGAGGATTCCTTCTGGGCGCCCTTCGCCTGGGAGTACTCATCCTTCGCGAGCACCTCGGCGTACGCCTCCTCGGCCTCCTTCATGCTCTTTTCCGCTATGTCCATCGCGTCCTTCGCGAGCAGAGGCAGCGACTTTTCGTAGGCTTCCTTCGCCTTCTCGTACGATTTGACGGCGGCGTCCCTGGACGCGTCCCATTTCTCGTCCACGATGGCGGTATGGCAGTCCAGGAGAAGCTTGCCGGCCTCTTCGAGCTCCTTGGGGGCGTATTTGTCGGCCTTCACGGTCCCCGCCCTGGTCATCATCGATTTCGCGAGCGACATCTCCTTGATCGGGATGGGATCCCCGCAGGCGACGGCCAGCGCGACTGCGACGCAGAATACTGAAATGAGAATCTTTCGTGTGCGGATTTTCATTGCGGTTCCTCGCTGTTTGATGTGTATACCAGAACCGGCCCCGCGACGCGCGGCCGGCACGACGGTGTCGAAAAGCCTACTTGGTAAAAGAGGCGAGCGCGTCGGCCTCGCTGTCGAAGATCTCGAAGAACGATGTCAGCTTCGTGAGCTCGAACACCTTGCGCACGGACGCGAACACGTTGATGATCTTGAGCCCTCCCTGGTATTTCTTGAGGTTCGAGAGGCTCGAGATGAGCGCGCCGATGCCCGACGAATCGATGTACGAAACCTTTTCCAGGTTGATGATGACATTGTATTTCTGCTCTTCGATGAGCTTGTTGATTATGTCCTTGATCTCAGGAGCGTTGTAGAGGTCTATCTCGCCGGAGATGTCGAGCACGGTTATTTCGCCCTTGGTACGCTTCGTAATATCCATTATACCCCACCCCTTGCAGGTTTTGACGCGCCAGAGATCAGACAGAATACTGCATGTAAAAGCTATATCGGGCGTTTACGCATGTCAATATTAATAATTTCGGGAGGGCCAATTTTCACGCCGGGACGACGGCCCCAAAACTTGTTGATAAATTGGCGGGATTTGCTATAATTAATGATACGGTCCGTTCAATCCATACATAACAGTACACGCGGGATCGAATCAGGTTTGCGGAAGGAATCCATGAATAAGCTTACGGGTAAGATCATAGCCCTCTGCCTGTCAATCTGTCTCCTTATGAGCCTGATTATAGGGATTACCATGTCGGTTTCCCTCGTCCGGATGAACCAGAAAAAGATCGCCGAGCTCAATCACGTTCTAAGGGAAGACTTTGACCGCAACGCGAGGCTCGAGGTCGAGACGGCGGTAAGCCTGCTGCAGGCCGTCTATAACCGGCACAAAGCGGGGGAAATGGGGCTTGCCGAGGCGAAAAAGCTCGGGGCCAACCTCGTAAGGGACCTGCGTTACGACAAGGAAGGCTACTTCTGGACCGACACGACCGAGGGGACGAATGTCGTGCTCCTGGGACGGGCCACCGAGGGCACCAACCGCTATGACGCCCAGGACAAGAAGGGCAACTACTACGTACGCGATTTCATCAGGAACGGCATCCAGGAGGGCGGCGGGTATACCGACTACTGGTTCACCAAGAAGGACGGCACCGAACCGTTCCCCAAACGGAGCTATACGCTCCTGTTCAAGCCCTTCGGGTGGGTCGTGGGCACGGGAAACTATACCGACGACATCGACCTGATCGTCAGCGCGGAGGAGCAGAAATACCGGGCCCAGATCCTGCGCGATCTCGCGCTCATGTTCGTGGTAATCCTGGGCGCCCTGGGCGTGAGCACGGCGGTCGCCGTGTACGTGGGCAGGCGGATATCGAGTCCCATCGTCACGATCACCGGCGCCCTGGGGCGCATGGCGAACCTCGACATGGGGTTCGTCGAGGAGGTTAAAGCGCTCGACGCCAACAAAGACGAGACCGGCCGCATGGCGCAGGCGCTCGAGAACATGCGCGGCTCGGTATCCAACGTCATCACCAGCATGAAGGCGGTGTCCGCGGACCTGGCCGCCTCGGCCGAGGAGATGTCGAGCGCAACGACCTCGTTTTCGGACAACACGCAGAGCCAGGCGGCCACGGCCGAGCAGATCACCGCGACCGTGGAGCAGATTTCCGCGGGAATGGACTCCGTGGCGCAGGGCGCCGCAGAGCAGTTCGAGCGGCTCAGGTCCCTCACCCTGGTTCACGGCAATCTTTCCGCCAGCGTGGACGAGGTTGCGGGGAACGTGAAGGAGACGCAGGACCTCGCGCAGGAGATCGCCTCGCACGCGCGCGCGGGCGGAGAGTCAATGAAGAACACCAACGAGAGCATGGCCAAGATTTCGGCGAGCTCCGGCGACATGACCAACATCGTGAAAATAATCCGGGACATATCGGACCAGATCAACCTGCTGTCGCTCAACGCCGCGATCGAGGCGGCG
>CALMJO010000016.1 GCA_937864375.1 uncultured Spirochaetota bacterium | reverse complement strand
GCTTCTGCCTGTGGCTTTCTATCTTTGTCTTTATCTGCTTCTGCTTTTCACGATCGAAATCGGCGAGGGCGCGGCGCTTGTTTTCATCGACCACCTTGCCGCCGGCGTCGACGAACTTGTTGAAAAGGTCCTTTTTCTCCCTTTCGTTAAGCCCTGTTACGCCGATATTTTTTTTCGTCTTATCTATTTTTTCATGAACGCTCATAACGGCTGCCGTGTGACGCCTTGAATTCCGAGCCCAATGTAGTGTATTAGCTCAGGAAATTCAAGAGATTATATTGACTACATACAGCGTAAACAAAAAATTTCACTCCTTTTCACCCGCCTTGGCCAGGGCATGGCGATATCGAGGGACAGATCCCTGGCGATGTCGGGCCACCGCACTTCCCGTATTGCGGGGTTATGTCTGCAACCGACTGGCCCCACCTAATACTGCCGTATTATATCCCGGCGCATGTTTTCCCGGCATAAAGCAGCATGGCTTTTCTGCGTGGTCTACCCTGCCCGGTATCAAAGGAAATATCACAAAAACCACGGCGCGCTTTTTTCATTCAAATTCGCATTTATCCAAATATTTGATGATGAAGTGCTTTATTATTTCTGAGCCTCAATGTATAAGGGTATTGAATCCATATTTTCCACAGGAGGAACGAGGAAAATGATCCATACAATTACCGTTCGATCCTCGCAAAAGGAAGAGCTCATGGACATCACCGGCGAAGTCGAGCTTATAGTCCGCAAATCCGGTATCAAGGATGGGATTTGCCATATCTATACGCCCCATACGACCGCGGCAATAACCATCAACGAAAACGCAGACCCTACCGTGCAACGTGATATTATCAAGGGACTCGCATCCCTGGAACTGGAGCGCATTTCCTATGCGCATTCGGAGGGCAACTCTGCCGCCCACATCAAATCATCCCTGATCGGATGCTCATGCTGCGCATTCATCGAAAAATCGGAGCTTCGTCTGGGGACTTGGCAGGGTGTCTACTTCTGCGAATTTGACGGGCCGCGATCGCGCACAGTGCTCGTAAAGATCTTGTGAAGCCGACGTACCCTCCCCCTGCGGGTCAATCGGCGGGCCATATATATTTTTTTCTTTACAAACTGCGCTATAATGGATGAATAAAATCCTTCGTCGATCATCAAACGGACAGGTGACGTGCATGAATTATTTCAAGGGAACAAGCGACTACGTATTATCTCCTGAACTGCGTGACAACGTGAACGTGTCAATCGAACTCGGCAGGCCATTGCTCGTAAAAGGAGAACCCGGGACCGGCAAGACCCTCCTCGCCCACTCAATCGCCAGGGGCCTCAGCAAGGAGCTGATGATCTGGAATATCAAATCAACCACCAAGGCCCGCGAAGGCCTGTACGTATATGACACCGTCCAGCGTCTCAACGACGCGCGCTTTGGCGACAAGGACATATCCGACATCTCACAGTACATCAAGCTCGGTAAGCTGGGCGAGTCCTTCGCCGCGGATGTCCAGATGGTGCTTCTCATAGACGAAATCGACAAGGCCGACATCGAATTTCCCAACGACCTCCTGAACGAACTGGACGAGATGAGCTTTTACATTCCCGAGACCGGGGTGACCGTCAAGGCCAAGAATCGCCCCATCGTCATCATCACCTCCAACAGCGAGAAGGAGCTTCCCGATCCCTTCCTCAGGCGCTGCATTTTCCATTACATTGAATTTCCCGACGAGAAGCTCATGGAGGACATCATTTATGTCCATTTTCCCAGGGTCGAGGAAAAGCTTCTCAGGGAAAGTCTAAAGAAGTTTTACTGGATACGCCAGTTCGACATGCTCAGGAAGAAGCCTTCGACCAGCGAGCTCATCGACTGGATTCAGGCGCTCATGGCGGGGGGGCTTGCTCCCTCGAGGATCGAAAAGGAGCTCCCCTTCCTGGGAACGCTGCTGAAAAAGAAAGAAGACGTGGACCTCGTGGCCCAGTCGGGCTCCACCCATTACGCCTACAACTCGAGTGCAAGGACGAGGAATGTTTATTAACTTCTTCTACAACCTCAAGTCGTACGGCGTGCCGGTTTCCCTGCACGAGTGGATCACGCTGCACCACGCCCTGGAAAAGAACCTGAACGACTGCAGTCTCACGCGCTTTTATCACATCGCGCGCTCCATCCTCGTGAAGAACGAAATATTCTTCGACAAATACGACCTCGCCTTCCTCGATACCTTCAAGGACATCGAAACCACAGACGAGATGCTCGAAAAAATACTGGAGGGACTCAAGAAGGTAAAGGAGCTCCACCTCTCCGAGGAAGAGAAAAAGATGATCGACGAGCTGGACCTGGACGAGGTGCTCCGCAACTTCGAGGAGCAGCTCAGGCAGGGCCATTACAAGGAGCACGTGGGCGGTAACAAGGCCATAGGCACCGGGGGTCGATCGACCCAGGGCGCATGGGGCTATAACCCGGCAGGCATACGCATAGGCCAGGGAGAATCCCGTCACAAGCGCGCGGTCCAGATCGCCGAGAAGCGAACCTTTAAAAACTACTCGAGCACCATCACGCTGGACACCAGGCAGATGAAAGTCGCGCTTGCCCACCTGCGCGCCCTGCTGCCCATTTCACCGGAAGAGAAGCTCAACCTGGAAGAGACAATAGAAACCACCAGCAGGAACGCCGGCGAAATCGAGCTTGTCTGGGAAAACAAGGAAAAAAAGGCCGCCAAGGTGATACTCATGATGGACGTGGGCGGGTCCATGACGCCTTATGCCCGGCTTGTCGAGCGCCTCTTTTCGGCGGCGTCTTCCCAGATAAGCCGGTTCAAGCATTACTATTTTCACAACTGCCCCTACCAGGACCTGTGGGTCGACATCGAGCGCAGGGACACCACATCCCTGTCGGATATGCTTAAAAGCGAGGACGGCGACTACAAGCTCATCCTCGTGGGCGATGCCGAAATGGCGCCCTCCGAGCTCACCTGGAAAAACGGGGCCATCGACTACTGGTATCACAATGACACGGCCGGCATCGTGTGGCTCCAGCGCATCAGGGACAAATTCAAGGATTCCATCTGGATCAATCCGCTGCCCAGGCGCTCGTGGGACTACGTGCAGTCCACCCGCATGATCAAGGAAATATTCCCCATGTTCGAACTAACCCTTGAAGGGCTGGACGAGGGAGTGCGGCATCTTATGAAGGGCAGGGTGCTTTCCCTGTCCTCAAAATGACACCGGGAATGGTAATATGACACTGCTGAGCGATTATTCGAGCACCACGTATATAAAAAGACTCAAATCCCGGAATAAGTTCAAAGCGATCGAGGAGCTTGCCCGCTCGTTCGAGAATGCGGACGTGTGCGTGGATCTTGACGGGCTCGTGTCCGCGCTCATTGAGCGCGAGAAGATCATGAGCACGGGGATCGGCTTTGGAATCGCGATACCCCATGCGAAGATATCGAGCGTGAACAGGATTGCATTCGCGGTAGGAATATCGAAGACCGGCATCGATTTCGATTCCATCGACGGAAAGCCGGTGCACATCATCATCCTCGTCGCAGCGGGCGAGAAACAGCACAAGGATTACCTCAAACTCCTGTCGAGGATCATGTCCGTGCTCAAGCAGGAGGAGGCGCGATCAAGGCTTATTGATTCCTCTTCGAACGAGGACATACTGAAAACATTCCAGATAGCAGTCGATTCATGACATGCCGTCCGCCTGGAATATACCCCTGCAGTTGTTCACACGACTGACCAGGGTTTTTCAATCCCGGTACGCCCGGACCGATATTTACCGCTACCTGGGGCACGTTGTCATGTCGATAATCCTGGGCCTGGTCGCGGGTCTCGCAGGCGTATTGTTTCACACCCTGCTCGAGTGGATGCGGCGCGCCTTCGAGATTATCAGCCTGCTTAAATTCGATTTCTATGATATTGACCTTATCTTTGTCATCCCGGTGCTCGGCGGCGTAATAATCGCCGGCATGACGAGACTTTTCCCCGACATCGCCAGGGAAAAGGACGTGCTGAGCGTCATCAAGTCCATCCTCCTGCGCGATGGGAAGATTCCCATAAAGACCACCATTTTCCATTTTATCGCGCCGATCATTTCAATCGGCTCAGGCGCCCCTCTGGGACCGGAAGGCCCCGCGGCAAAAATAGGGAGCGGGGTAGGTTCGTACCTTTCGCAGCTGCTCAGACTTGGTCCCGTTGACATGCGGATGTACGCGTCCGCCGGCGCAGGTGCGGCAATCGCCGCGGTGTTCAATGCCCCGATCGCGGGAGTGTTCTTCGGGATAGAAGTCATCCTCATGAATGACCTGAAAAACCAGGCCCTGAGCGCGCTTATAATTTCCTCCGTAGTCGCCGACGTCATCTCCAGGGCGCTCCTTGGGAACCACCATGTATTTCTCATTCCGGCCTACTCGACGGGCCCCATTTCTGAATATCCTTTTTACCTGGTCCTGGGAATACTGTGCGGCTTCCTTTCGCTGCTGTTTTTCTGGCTCCGCCGATGTTTCAGGCACCTTTATAACAATACCCTTAAACTGGAAAATGCCTGGCTGCGTCTTCTTCCTGTGACGCTGTTGTTCGGGATTATCCTCATTGAATTTCACCAGCTTTACGGAATCGGCTATTCGGCGATCAACGATGTTCTTGCGATGAAGTTTCCCCTGGAAGTCGTCTTCCTGCTGCTGCTGCTTAAAATCGTGTTCGTGTGCCTGTTCCTGGAAGCAGGTTCCTACGGAGGAGTATTTGCGCCGTCGCTCATGATGGGAGTCCTGCTCGGGTGCGCCTTCGCCTGCACGGTGAATGCCGCATTAGGGACGTCCCTCAGTCCCGTCACCTTCGCGCTCGTGGGCATGGGCGGCGTGCTTGCGGGAATTAATTCCATGCCGCTCACATCGGTCCTTCTCGTCTTTGAAGTCACCAATGACTACCGATTCGTCCTTCCCCTCATGCTCGTATCAGTAATTGCCTACCTCGTGGTCGTATACGTGAATCACGGCACCGCGTACAGCAACGATCTTTTACTGGAGGGCATCGATGTTTCCAAGAGGGGTGAAATCGACCTGCTGGGGAAGATAAAGGTTGCCGATCTCAAGCGAATCGATTATGACACGATCGATTATCGGACCCCTTTCCCCGTGCTGGTCCGGCGGCTGCTCGATTCCATCCACGGGGACATCTGCGTGATCAACGACCGCCAAAGGCTCCTGGGCGTGATATCGCTGAACGATATCCGGCAGGCAATTACTTCAATGGAGCTTTCCGACCTGCTTATCGCCGGCGACCTCATCAACCGCGTCCCGACCGTGACCGATCCAGACCCTGTGTCGGTCGCGATCCAGAGGCTCGAGGAATACCATCTGCAGACAATCCCGGTCGTCATGTCGGCGGCGAACCCCACGCTGACGGGCATACTCACGCACCGCGACATCCTCCACGCCTACAGCCTGCTGCTTGAAAAAATGGGCACCGACCAGTACCTCGTGAATTATTCGTCAAGAAAGAAGTGATCGTACGGCCCCGGGAAGGGCCTCGCGCCCGCGCCATGATGCCCAGTCGCGCTGAATGCTCTGCAAAACCTGGGGCGTCCGGCAGCCTGGAATATGGAGCGCAAATACGGTGATCCTTTTCGTATTTAAAATACCGTCCTTCTCGTGAGTCCCATATCCTTGCGCGCGCCAGAATGCGGCGAGACTGGAAAAAAGCGCGAACGGAGTCGAATGGAATTGTTCCAGCATCCTGAGGCTTTCCCTGAACCTGCCGGTATTGTGAAGAACATTGACCAGTTTGCTGACATCTTCCAGCAGTGCCATCTCTCCGCTGTTCAGCCACCTGGTCTCCAGCACCTTGTAGGGCGGGGCCGATTCTGCCCTGATCCCGTACTCCTCGCGGCGGGCATCGAGAGGCGTTCCTGGAAGGAGCTTGAGAAATCCCAGCTGGATATGGTCAGGATGCAGGCTGTACACATCGTTGAACGAATCGATCATGCTGCTCATTCCGTCAAAAGGAAGGCCCGCCAGAAGATCAAGATGAATGTGAATGATGCCCAGGGCGACCAGGCGCCCGATGTTGCGCCTGGACACTTCCCAGTCCATGACCCTGTTCACCGCGGAAAGCGCGCACGGGTTCGTGCTCTGCACCCCGATCTCGAACTGGAAAAGGCCGTGCGGCGCGCGGGAGAGGAGCTCAAAGTCGGCTTCTCCAAGCATCTGCGGATGAATCTCAAAATGGGCCTTTACCTCCTTCCCGCTGTTGATAAAATATTCCCATATTTCCCGCGCAAGGCTTCCCCTGGCATTGAACGTCCTGTCCACGAACTTGATCACCCTCGGGGCATTTGCCTGTACGGTTTCCAGCTCCTCCTTCACCTGCGCCGCGCTCCTGAATTCCACCCTTGATTCCATGGCCGACGAGAGGCAATAGCTGCATCGAAACGGGCATCCCCGGCTCGCCTCGTAATACACGTACTTTTTCCGGAGAATCTCAAAATCGCTGTTCCGGTACGCGGCGGGCATCCTAGAAAATGGGGGATTTTTTCGCTCGATGATCTTCCCGCTGGTCCTGCCTTCATTTTCCAGCAGGTTCCTGAATGCCGCTTCTCCATCGCCCCTGATGATGCAATCGATTTCCGGAAATGCTTCCAGCCATGCAGCGGCGGCATGACTTGCCTCCGGCCCCCCCAGGACGATTTTTACGTTCGGAACGGCTTTCCGTAATTCCGGAATAATACGTCGTACCAGCGCTGCGTTCCAGATATAGACGGAAATCCCTGCGAGGAAGGGCTTCTCCCGGCACAGTTCATCAAGGATCTCCCCGGGGCTCATCCTGATGCTGAATTCAAAAATGGAATAGTTATACGGAAGGTCCGCGCAGTACGACCTCAACGAGTACAGGGCAAGGGCTGAATGCGTGAATCGCGCATTAATGCCAGTCAACGCGACGGTCCGTGGAAATGCTGAATGGTCACTCATTTGAATGTTCAAAAAAGATTAAAAATTGAAAGAATTCAATACTCCGATCGTATCCCGGATTATCA
>CALMJO010000015.1 GCA_937864375.1 uncultured Spirochaetota bacterium | reverse complement strand
GGGTGTGCATGGTTCCTCTGTGAGTCAATCGGACCCCAAATAATTTGACTTCCGGATAAAATTTGCTATGATTCAAATAATGGTAGTAGTGTATCTTAAAAGGCTGCGGCGCCCCATGGTGCTCACGGCCGGGTTCCAAACAATTAATCGTCATTAACCATTTAACGTTTCCAAGGGGGGTTTGCATGAAACGATTTGTGCTTTTCACCGCCATGGCGGGCATTGTGCTATTGCTCGCCGCGGTGCCGGGTTATCCCGTCGCCTACGAGGCCTCCACTCTCCACAACGCGGTGGCCCGCAGTGAAACGGTGCAGGACCTTTTTTTCGAGCGCTGGGAAAAGATCCAGGAGAAGGAGCTCTACTTCGACTGGTACGGCAAGCTCAATTGGGTGAACGATTTCAAGATCAACACGGTCAACGCCGGCTCCGGCGAGAAGGAGACCGTCCCCATGACACTGGTGCGCGCCTACGGCAGCCTCACCCTCAACTACCCCATCCTGGGCGGTTACGAGGGGAAGGACATAAGCGAGCGCCTCTCCGGGAAGGTGAAAAAGGAGAAAGAGGAAGAGGAACAGGGCTCGGGCCCCATGGGTCTCTGGAAGCCCAAGAACCTCATCGTGGGGCTCACGATGACCGGCTTCCACTACGGGCTCACCCGCAAGGCGGAGATCGACCGCGGCGACGCCGGGAACGAAACGGCAACGGACTACAAGTACGCGCAGTTCTTTGACGACATCTTCGCCGCGTCGCTTCTCTACAGGCCCTACTTCTTCATCCACGCGGGCGTGATCATCAACAACCAGATAGAGCCCAACGACGACGGCACAATGGACTACACCAATTCCAAGGACCACTCGCTGCGCTACTTCATCGCGTCCAACCTCCTCTCCTTCCTGAACATGAACGCGACCACCACCAAGGACGAGCTCGAGGCGATCTCCGTGGGCGTACAGGTGAACCAGGCGCTGGCATCCTTCGTGAAGATGTCGCGCTACGTCCCGGTGCTTACCGTCACCTTCAAGCGTTTGAATCTTTATAACGACGAGCCGTACGATGCGGTGTGGGTGAAATCCAGCGCGGGAAAGAGTTCCGTGATGGATGACGATCAGAAGAAGCACGCGGCACTCGACACGCTTTCGTTCCTCCTGACCGAAAACCTGTTCGGGCACATATTCCTGTCCGGCTACATCGAGCTCCAGAGGCCCACGGAGAAACTCATCTCCAAGAGGACCGGCGAGGAAGTGGATTTCGCCCTCATGCGCGAATGGTATGCTTCGATTGGCTACAACTTCCTGGGCAAGCGCGCCGACCGCGAGGGACGCGACCTCATCCTCGCCGTGGGCGTGAGCTCGCTGTGGGACGTGGCCATCCCGGTGCATCGTGAGCGCGGATCCGGTTACGAGATGATGGGCGGCTTCGCGGCCCTCACCTTCAATTCGCCCGTCGTGGGCGCGGAGATCAAGGGCGCCTACAACTACGCGCCCGAGCTTAGAAAACTCATAGAAACTGCCGACAAGTTCATGATCGAAGGCAGCTTCTACGTGAGCTTTTAAGGAGGAACGAACATGAAAACACGAAACATGATGATAAAGGCGATTCCCCTCCTTTTCGCGATATTCGCGGTCGGGATGACCGGGTGCTCCTACGTGGTCGACGCCATCGAGGGCGCGATCATGAACAGGTCGAGCTTTTCGATTGAGGCGAGTTATAACGGTGGCTTCGTCGATATCAGCTGGGATGAAAGTGGCGGTGGCGAAGCCTTTGCAGGGTGGGAAATCTATATGACGAAAGAGCCCGACGATGAGTATGCGGGTTATGCTGTAGTTGCTGCAAGATACGATCTTGAACCATTGAATGTTAACATTGGGGAATCATCAACCATCACATTCGTAGATGATGCCGTTTTAGCTCTAGGAGCCGCCAATTCATTTTCACTAAACGTAGGCGGAATAAATCCTGGAGACGCCGGAGTTTATTTCTTCCGTGTCGGTAAAATACATTGGGATGAAGAGGATCAAGACAAACGTGACGATGATTTCCCAACATGGGCATCAGATGAAGGATATTATGAAGGGGAAACAAATATCGGGGCGATAAGCGGGCAAGCGCGAGTGGAGATTCCATAATCCCGTACCGTCCCGAAGGCGCGGATTCGAATCCGCGCCTTCGGGCGCAATGACCAATTCGCATTCGATTCGACGGCGGCATGGAAACATGACGCCGTGTTGTTTTTCATGGGATCGGCACGTATGATGAATGCGGTGCATCGTTATTCAGGATGCCATGCGCGATAACGCCCGGTGGGACGGTGTAGAGACGTCCCGCCGGGACGTCTCTACACCGTCCCACCGATTCCACGGTAAACCTGTTTCCAATTCAAAATCCGTTCACCGTCAGGCACATTCGGCGTTCACCCCGCGTGCCATGAATTCGCTGCAAACCGCAATCAGAATACCCACTTGCATTATTTTGTGTTGACCGGGTAATTCATTGAGTCTATACTACCATCGTTCCACTCCACGAGGAGGGCCAGTCATGAAACAGCCCCTGGCCGTACC
>CALMJO010000014.1 GCA_937864375.1 uncultured Spirochaetota bacterium | reverse complement strand
CACGTCCACCAGGCGCATGTCACTCACCGATTATCTTCACCATCACGCGCTTGGGGCGCCGGCCGTCGAACTCGCCGTAGTAAATTTGCTCCCATGGGCCAAAATCGAGCCTTCCGTCCGTGACGGCGATCACCACTTCGCGTCCCATGACGGTGCGCTTGATATGCGCGTCCCCGTTGTCCTCGCCCGTGCGGTTGTGTCGGTACGCCGACGTGGGTTCATGGGGCGCCAGCCGCTCCAGGAAATCGTCAAAGTCCTGTAACAGCCCCCGTTCGTCGTCGTTGATGAACACCGAGGCCGTGATGTGCATGGCGTTTACCAGGCAGAGCCCCTCCCTGATCCCGCTTTTGCGGAGAAGCTCTTCCACGGTCGCGGTGATGTTGAGGTAGTCGCGCCTGTTCTTGGTGGTGAAGGTAAGGTGCTCGGTGAAGGATTTCATGTTCCCTCCCTGTTCTTTCAGGTCATCGCTCGAAGGCGCGTGCGAGAATATTGACCGGGTGCAGGACCTTGTACGGCGTGCTCATCTCGATCTGCCACTTGCATGTCTCGCAGTCGGTGATCACGAAATCGGGGCGCACCCGTTCTATGCGTTTGAAAAGGGCGCCGCCCACCTTCTGCGAAACATCGTAGTATTCCTTCTTGAACCCGTAAGTCCCCGCGATGCCGCAGCACTCGGAGTGGAGGATCTGCAGTTCGAGCCCCGGGACGCGCCTGAGGACGTCGATCGTGTGGATGACCCCGCCCATGCGCTCGAGATGGCAGGGGGAATGGTAGGCGGCGCGTATCGTGACCGGTTTCATGGGGGGGGCGTTACCTGCCTGGAACTGGTCGTAGATGAACCTGGTGATGTAATTGAGCTGGTTGAAGATGGACGAATTGTCCATTTCCAGCAGGTTCGCATACTCGTACTTGAGCGCGAACGCGCAGCTGGAAGAAGTGGTGACGATGCGCGAACCCGGGTCGACGACGGCTTTCTGGAGCGAGGCGATGTTGTAGCGCGCATTCTTCCGCGCCTTTCCTATGTAGCCGTTGGCGATGAGGGGAACCCCGCAGCAGCGCTCGCGCGTTATATCCACGCCTATGTTCATGGCGTTCAGCACCGTCACAAGGTCCTTGCCCAGGGAATGATCGTTGTAATTGACGAAGCATCCGTGGAAATAGGTAACCCTCGTGCCAAACGCGGCCTGTTTTTTCTGGGCATACTTCCTGAACCACTTTCGGAAAGTGCCCCTGGCGTATTTGGGAAAGGTGCGCTTTGACGGGATCAGGAATACCGCGTCAAGGAGGAACTTCACCGGCGGAAGGCCGGTAAAGAAATTGACGAGCGTCGCGTAATTGACGGCGACGCTTCCCATGAGATCGGTGTGCGACAGGAAATAGTCGCGAATGCGGAACTTCTTCTTGAAGTATTTCCACTTGCTGCTCTGGATGATGTCGGCGATCTTTACGTTGGAGGGGCAGGCGATCTCGCAGCGCTTGCAGTTGGTGCAGTAGCGCAGGGAGTCGTCCAGGAGCTCCGGGTTCTTGATGCGAAGGCGCTCGGTGTCGGGACCGGACTGCTTGGGGCCGGGAAAGTGATGCGTCACCCTCGCGACGGGGCAGTAGATCGTGCACACGGTGCACTTGATGCAATGGTCGAAGCTTATGTTTTCGAGGTCGATCATCGATGGCTTACCCGCAGGCCTTTATAATCTGGTTCGCGGCATGGAAGCCCGTGGCGACCGCGACGCCGCCACCCGATCCCTCGCGGATCGGGTTGTAGTGCGGGAGGAGCGCCCCCGTGCAGAAGATGTTTTCGACCGGGTTGCCGCCGGCATCCAGTGGATTGAGCCTCCCGTTCGTTTCCACGCCGAACTCCAGGAAGGGATGCCCCTTGCGGTCCAGGAACTGCGGCGAATGCCAGGTGCTTCGCGGCGACGTCGCGGACACGCGCAGGTCGAATATGGGCTCACGTATCCCCCGGGCGTCGCTCACCAGGCCGCCGCTGAAAAAGCTCCCCGTGGAGAGCACGAAGGCCTTCGCGCGCAGGCGCGCAGTCCCGTAATTCTGGGTGTGTACGTGGTCGAGCAGCCCGCCGCGGAAATCGCCCCCCTTCACCATGTCTCCCGCGATCAGGACGCCGCCGAGCTCGGCGAACCGGGACTTGAGCGCGTCGTCAAGGCGCATCCCGAGTATCGAGGGAGGAAGGGCGGGTATCTCGTAGATGAGCTTGCCGGTGAGCATCTGGAGTATCTGGTGGTGCTTCTTGTAGTTCTGTATGCCAATGAACGCGGGCATGGCCACGAACTCGGCGTCCCCGGCTTCGCGCTTGATCTGTTCGGCGATCTCGTCGAGGTACTGGATGGTGTCGAAGATGCGCGCGACGTCGATGGACCTGTATTCGAACGGGTTCTTCTGCGGGTCGCCGTAATCCGGAAAGACCAGCTTGCCCGTGGAAATCTCCACGTCCCTGAACAGGGAGTTGTTGAGGAGATTGGTGATGGCGAGCTCGGGATAGAAGTCCCGGTATCCCTCGAAGTTGAGCACCGCGATCTTCGCCTTCCGCGCGAACGCCTGGCTGATCGCGCTGTTGAACACGCTCCTCTGCGAGAAGAACGTGGGCTTGAGCGTTCCCATGCCGGTGACGTGGAAGTGGTTTTCGTCGCCGTTGTTGTGGATCTCCATTTCCTCGGCGGCGAGCACGTCTTTCAGGAAAAAGAGCGATTCGCGCACGGTTTCGACGCCGCAGTGCGCGTAGGGATGGTCCGGCGCGGCGCCCGTGAATTTCTCGAGGTACTCGAAGGGCCTGTAGACGATCTTCCGCTCGTGGTCGTACCCCACGAGATCTATGGAGCCCGATGAGAAGTGGAGTGCGCTCATCCCCGCGGATATGATGGCGGTGGAGAGCCCCGCGCCCTGGCAGCGGATGCCGCAGGTGAGCCCGGAGAACCCGCCCCCCACTATGAGGCAGTCGTAGTTCACAGGGATTCCTCCTCGCCGGGAAGATTCACGTCCCCGAGCCCAAAGAGCCCCTGGTATATCCAGTGGGTGAATTCGGCTTCACGCAGGCCGTCGCCCCAGAGGATGGGCTTCATCCCTTTCCAGCGCTCCTCGAGGAAATCGACGAGCATCCCGTTGGATTCTGCCGACGTGGCCACGTTGAGCCGCGCGAAAAGCCCCGCGGCGCGGTAGGAACAGAGCTCGCCCTGGCACGGGCCCATCCCAATCCTGGTGCGCCTTCTTAAATCAACCAGGTCCTTCACGTTGAGGTGGCGTATCGCGTACTCGACCTCGCCCTCGCACACCATCTCGCACTCGCAGATGAGCGCATAGTTGCGCTTCGACAGGCTCAGAATCTGGCGGACACGCTCGCCGTGGCGGTAGAGGGTCGAGCCTACCACGGACTGCGGGATGCCGGAAAAGAACTTGATGTGCTTGCCCGGCATGCTCTTGAGCTCGGAGCCGGGCAGGGGCTCACGGTGCGTCGAGCACTTGCGGCTGGAGTCGAGCTTTTTGCACGCCAGGTCGGTCGTCATCTGCGCCATGAGGCGGTAGGTCATGAGCTTCCCGCCGGCGATGGTGATGAATCCCTCCACGCCGTCGCGCGCCGCGTGGTCGATGAGCACTATCCCGCGGCTGATCTCGCGGCCGTCCACGTCGCCCGACACGGCGATGAGCGGCCGCACGCCGCTGTAGGCGCGCAGCACCCTGGTGCGCGAGATGTTGGGAATGAGCTTTTCGCCGTCGGCGAGCAGGACCTCGATCTCGCTGTCGTCGATGCTGAGCTCCTCGATCTGGCTGTAATCGATCTTCTTGGAGGTGGTCCCGATGAGCGACACGGTGTCGCCGGGCACGATGATGTCGCCGTCGGAGGGGACGCGGCACCGGTTCACCACCACGTTGTTGATGCGGTAGTCGATGATGACCATGGCGCCCTTGGAGGGGAACATCTTGAGCTCCACTCCCGCGAGGGCGCAGATGCGCTGGCCCCATACCCCGGAGGCGTTGATGACGACCTGGCCGTACACCTCGAAATCCTCGCGGGTGCCGGTGTCGTGGCAGCGGACCCCCGTGACGCGCGAGCCCTCCTGGATGACCGCTGTGACGAAGGTGTGCGTGAAGATCCTGGCCCCGCGCTCCTGCGCGTCCAGGACGTTTGAGGAGACGAGGCGGAAGGGGTCGATGGTGCCGTCGGGAACCCTGAGAGCGGAGAGCGCGGCCGGGTTGAGATTGGGCTCTATCCTGAGCGCCTTCCCGATGCTGATCTCCTCGCAGTCGATCCTTGCGTACCTGCAGTGCTCCACGAGCTTCTGGTGGTAGCCTGGATCGTCCTCGGGAAGAGTGACGAAGAGGCCGCCCGTATCCTCTATGCAGTGGCGTGCGATCTTCTTTAAAATCCTGTTTTCGGCGATGCACTCCATCGCGGATTCCAGGTCGTTCACGGCGTAGCGCGCGCCCGAATGGAGCAGCCCGTGGTTGCGGCCGGTGGTTCCCGACGCGATGTCGTTCTTTTCGATCAGCACGGCCTTGATGCCGCGGAGCGCGAGGTCGCGCAGCGTGCCGCACCCGGTCGCACCGCCCCCGATGATTATGACATCTGTTTCGATTCTTTTCATTACGGGATTAATTCCGTGCAGTCGACATTTTACTGCAAGAGTGACATTTACACAAGAATATGAGCGAAAATGCAATAATTAATTTCAGCGGGGCAGGAGGGCCATACCGTTCTCGAAAAAAACGCGGTCGTAGAATTCCTGGGGAAGGTCCAGGGCGAGCAGGGTCTCAAGCTCGTCCTCGCGCGGCAGGATGACGTTCGGAAAGTCCGACCCGTAAAGGATCCTGTCCCGGGCCGTCATGAGCGCCTGGGGCCCCAGGTCGAACCATCGTCCCAGGCGCGGCAGGAAGGAGAAGGAGGTGTCCATGTAGAGCGCGGGATGGCCCAGGAGGATGTCCATGAATTCCCGGTACTCAAGGGCGCCCATGTGAGCAACGTTTGCGGGAAGCGCGGGGTAGCGCTCCAGGAGCCGCCTGAAATGCTCGGCCCCCACGAACTCGTTGCCCACGGGACCGTTCCCCACATGCAGGAGGAGGCGCTTGTTCCGCTCCATGACCAGTTCGTACATGGGAAAGAGCCGCTCGTCGTGGGGGTAAAAGCGCTGCACCAGGAGCTGGAGCTTGAACCCGAGCACCCGGGGGTGCTGGAGCACGTCGCGCGCCATGGCGAGGGCGTCACCGTCGTCGGGGTGGTAGGCGGCGAAGCAGTAGAGCCCGGGGTCCTCGTCAAGCACCCGGAGGTTCCATGCGTTGAGCTCCGCGGCCACGCCCTTCTTGTGCGCATAGTTGGAGTACACGATATGGTCTACGCCGCGTGTTCGCAGGTACTCCACGCATTCGCGGTAGTACAGCCGGTGGAGCACGTCCCATTTGTAGCCGTTGGAAAAGAATTTCCAGATGGCATCGAACATGCGGTCCGGGAAGAGATGAACGTGAAAATCGACGATCGAGGGGGGTAGCTTCGCCATTTTTTTTTCCTGGGGCAGGGTAGAGCGTCTACGCATTAAAATCAAATATTTCTTGCATAATTGCGACGATAATGTGAGTCATACATACAGGAATTCATTCAACGGGACCAGCCATGGACAAGAACCGCAAGATACTCATATCCATACTCGTGCTGATGGTGCTCTCATCGGTGCTCGCCATCATCGACATCAGCCTCACCATGCAGGGCACAAAACGCGTGTCGCAGCCGCTCTCGGCCCCCGATACCGGGCCAGGCGTGGGAGTGGTGCGCGTGTACGGGACCATATCCTCCATCGCGAAGGCGGGAGGGCCGCTCGACAGCGACTCCGGGTCCGACGGCGTCATCCGCAGGCTCTCCGAGCTCGAGGCCGACGGCAGGATCAGGGCGATCGTGCTTCGCATAAACTCGCCCGGAGGCACGGTAGGTGCGTCGCAGGAGATCTACGAAAAGCTCATGCGCATCCGCAAGAAGAACATCGTGCTCGTGGCCTCCATGGCCGAGCTGGCCGCGTCGGGCGGCTATTACATCGCGTCGGCGTGCAACCACATCTGCGCCAACCAGGGGACCATCACGGGATCCATAGGCGTGATCGCGAGCGCCCCCAACATCAAGGGGCTTTTCGACCAGCTGGGGATACGCATGAACGTGATCAAGAGCGGGAAGTACAAGGACATGCTCTCCGCCTACAAGGACATTTCCCCCGAGGAGCGGGACCTCATCCAGAAGCTCATCGACTCGGCGTATCACAAGTTCGTCAAGGACGTTTCCCTGGGACGCAACATGGCGATTTCGGACATTGAGCCCTATGCCGACGGGCGCGTCATGAACGGCGAGCTCGCCGTCGCCTGCAAGCTCGTGGACGAGATCGGGACCTACGAGGACGCGCTCACCCGCGCGAGGCTGCTCGCGAAGCTTCCCGAGGACGCGCCGGTGTACGACGAGGTGAAGGGACCGTTCGAGCGCTTTATGGGGCTCATGGGCGGCGTGCTGGTAGGCGAGTCGCGCCTGGAGAGCCGCATCGCCGGGACCGTTCCCCTGATCGAGTACAGGTACCAGCCATGAGGGAATACATCGCGTCTCTCCGGTGGCTTGATTATTTCTATTTCATCTTCACCGAGCCGCGCAAGCTCGTCGATCTCATCCGGAAGGAGGGACGCGAGGCGCTCGTCGTGAGCGTCGTGGGGCTGGCCCTGGTCGCCCTGGCCGACGTGCTTTCGGCCTCGCTCATCGCGCGGCAGACCCCGTTTTTCTTCACCAAGATCACATACGGCTGGATACTGGGCTACCTGGTGCTCTGCCTGGAGGTGCTCGCCCTGGGGTTCGTACTGGACGGCGCCTGCCAGCTCGCGGGACACGCGGGGTCGGCAAAATCGATGCTCACCACCGTCGCATTTGCGCTCTTCCCGAGGGCGCTCCTGCTTCCGGCGATTTTTATCTTCAGGGTGGTGGGATTCGCGCCGGTGTTTTTTTACGTGCTCATGAGCATGGCCCTCATGCTATGGTCGGCCATCATCATCATACAGGGGATTTCGGAGACGCACCAGGTGCAGTTTTCACGGGCGGTGTTCATTTTCGCCGTCCCCTTCGTGACGGTCGCCGTCGCCGTGGTGCTGGCCACGGTGCTCCTGGTGATGACCGCGGCGGGATACGTTGCGGCCCTGTAAAATGAAAAGCGCCCGGCGGTAACCGGGCGCGTTGTCTTCCATGATGGGCCTTATCCTAGACAGCCTTTGCCACGACGCCGGACCGGATGCACCGGGTGCATACGTATTTTCTGAGTACCCGGCCGCCCTCGAGCACGCGAATCCGCTTGATGTTGGGCTTCCAGATCTTCTGCGTCTTCTTGTTTGAATGGCTCACGCTGTGACCGAACTGAACCGATTTCCCGCATACTGAGCACTTTGCCATGTGAAACTCCGTTAAAAAAAGATAGACATACTTAGATTCAGTTGGATAAAATTGCAACAATTTTAACGTAAATATACAATTTTTTATCCTTTTTTTCTGGATACACCAGGCAGCGGGGGGATGGCACGGACGATGGAGATCAGGGAAAAAACCACGGTAGAAGATGCGATGAAGAAATCCAGGGAAGTGGCGAAGGTGCTCAAGCGCTACAACCTCGATTGCGCAGGGTGCCGCGGCGCGAAAGAGGATACCATCGAAAAGGTAGCCGTGAACAACGGACTGGACCTCAGGGAATTCCTCAGGGAACTCAACGCGGCGCTCAAATCCTGAATCCCCGCCATGATGCGCATTATCGCAGGCATGCTCAAGGGCAGGATCATTCCTTTCAATAACCGCGCCTTTGGCGGCGCGGAAACAACCCAGCAGAAAACGAAGGAGGCCCTGTTCTCAATACTGGGCCCGCACCTTGAAGGCTTGCGCTTCCTTGACCTTTACGCGTGCTCCGGGCAGATGGGGCTCGAGGCGGCGAGCCGGGGCTGTTCCCTCGTGGTCATGAACGAGCCAGACGCGGCGCGCAACGCCTTTATCCGGGACATGGTCAGGGAATGGGGGCTCGAGGGGAGCGCCAGGGTGAGCAGGATGAGTGACGTGAAATGCGTCTCCATGCTTGCCGGCGAAGGGCTTCGATTCGAGTTCGTGTTCATCGACCCCCCCTATGACAAGAACCGGGGAGGAGAGGGACGGTACAGTGAGATACTGGCGATGATTGGAAAGGCGTCAATCCTGGCGCCGGGCGGCAGGGTCATCGTGCAGCACTTTGAACACAATTCGATCCCCGGCGAAAGCGGCGTACTCGCGCTGCAGGAGTCCAGGCGTTACGGTTCGAGCAGGCTTTCGTTCTACGGGATGCGTGCCGGCGACGCCTAGCGCTTCCGCGTCGTGGCGTTCAGGTAATCCTTGAGGCGTTCCTTTCTTACGTCAAAGTAATAGATACGGCGGGTGTCTTTGGTGCTGGGCTGCTCGGCCAGCGTTCCATGCTGGGCGATGAGCGCGTTGAGCTCCGCGGTGGCGTTCGCGTCCACGATGCGGTTCTGGGATATGAGGTATTTCTGCAGGGAGCTGAGCGTCCGCTGCCGTGCGGTGTCTTCAAGCGCCGACGCCTTGCGCGCCGCGTCCGCTGGCTGGATGATGACGATGCGGTACAGCCCGTCGTCGATGAAACCCTCCTGCTCGTATTCCGGGGCAACGGTCTTGTTGTGATCGGGGAGCACTCCATTGCGAACGACATCCGTTTCCGGGGGCTTGCCGCAGGTGCACTGGACGGGAAGGAAGGCCATGAGGCCGGATGCGAAAAGCGCGGCAAGGAGCGCGGTCAGCTTGATTGTTCTCATCGTGGTTCCTCTTTTTCCTTATCGGCAGGCGCGGGAACAATCTCGAGCGATTCGAGCCGGCTCTGCAGCCGCGCGCGGCGAACCCTGCAGACTATGACGGCAGAGTGGTCCTTTTCGTAAAATTCGAATACGCGTTCCCCCTCGCGCGCATACCCGCTCAGTTTTTCGTACAGCCGCTCATGGGCGCCCTCGATGCCCTTGACGGCAGAACGATCCTTCGCGCCGGTTTTCACCACATAGGCGTCAATGCAGTGGTTCAGCAGGCGCTTCGTTACGGCGTTTTCCAGGGACTTTTCCACCTTCGCGCGGGCCGAGGCCCTGCACGCGACGAGTCCGCGGCAGCCCGCGTCGGGCGCCTCGCGCACAACGGCCTGGAACACGTCCGGATAGATGAAGCCCTCGGTCCTGAAATCGGTGCGAAGGCGCTCGTCGTCGCGCGCGAAGAACGAGCACGCCAGCGCGACACAGGCCGCGCTGGCGAGGATGCACAGTGTTCGGGAGCAGTGGCGCGGCATGGTTCAGGGTTCTTTCTTTAGCAAGTTGATTATTTCCTGGATCTTGTCAGCATCGGGATGATCCGGTTTCATCGCAAGGACTTTTTGAAAGTGAAAGATGGCCTTCTGCTTGTCCCGGATCTTTCTATAGTAGATCATGCCCAGCTCCTCGTGGCCGCTCCAGAGGGCCGTGTTGAGCTGGACGGACCGGTCGAAGGACTTTGCCGCCTCGTCGTACTGGCCCTTGTCGCGGTACGAGATCCCCAGGAAGAAATGGGCGCGCGAATCGGTCGGGGAGATGGTGAGGGCGGTCTTGTATTCCTCGATAGCGTCGTCGAACATCTTCGCGTCCTTGTAGGCGTTGGCGAGGTTGAAGTGGGCGTCGAACGAGCGCGGATCGTTCGTGGCCGCGCTCCGGTAGAGCTCGATCGCCTTGTCCGTGAGCTTGTTCTTCGCGTAGATGTTTCCCAGGTTAATGTAGGCCATTGAATACTGCGGGTTCTTGGCGATGGCCTGCTTGTAATTCTCTATGGCCTTGTTCTCGTTCCCCATCCCCTCGAAGGCTTTTCCCAGTTCGTAATAGGTGGGCGCGTCCTCGGACTTGATGTTGAGCGCCTTTTCGAAATAGGGAACCGCCTCCTGGAACTGACGGCGCTCCGAATTGATGAGCCCCATGTTAAAATACGCCTGGAAGTAGGACGGATCGTTTTCGATCGCCTTCTGGTAGAACTGCACCGCGTTGGCGTACGACTTCATCTCGTGGTAGGTCTCGCCCAGCTTGAAGTTGGTGTCGGGATTGTTGGGCCTGAGCTCCTTGTCGCGGGAGAAGTTGTTGAGCGCCTCCTGGTAGTTTTTGCCCTTCAGGTAGATGGTGCCAAGGTTGAAATAGGCCTTGTCCATCTGAGGGTCCTGCTGGATGGAGGTTTTAAGGTCCTGTATGGCGCGCGCCTGGTCGTTCATCTTGTAGAAGGAAAGGCCCCGCGAATAGAATGCGCGCGGGAAATTGGGCTGGATCTCCACGGCCTTGCTGAAGTTCCTGACAGCGGTGTCGTACTTTCCTTCCATGTGATTGATCATGCCAAGCCGGTAGAAGGCGTCCGCGTTCTGCGGGTTGATGCTTACCGCCTCGGTGAATTCCTTCTTGGCCTCTTCATCCATCTTGTTGTTGTAGTGGATGCGTCCCATCCAGTAATGGGAATAGTCGTCGTTGGGATCCTCGGCGACCGCCTTCTTGTACGCCTTGACGGCCTTGTCCAGCTCGTTTTCGGCGCGGTACTTGTCGCCCAGCTCCCGCCACTTGGTGTCCTTTCCGGTGTCTTTTGGCTTCTTGACGCCGGGCAGCTTCTCGTCGCCCGGGTCGTCCGCGCCGCGGTCGACGCCGGTCCTGTCGGCGCGGTCCTTGTCGCCCGCGGGCTTCTTCGCTCCGTGCACCTTGTCGTAGACGAACGCGTACTTGTCCTGGAGGTTCTTGTCCTTGCTGTTGTAATTGAGCGCCTGCGTGTAGCTCTTGAGCGCATTGTCCCAGTCGCTGGCCTGCGCGTAGATGTCGCCCAGTCGCTCGGCGGCCATGGCGTCGGCCTTGTCGGCGTCCAGGGCGCGCCTGAACGCGGCGATCGCGTCATCGGTGCGGCCCAGCTTGAGGTTTGCCTCGCCCTCGCCGCGGTGGTACTTGGACACCCGCGGGTCGATCCCCGCGGCCTTCTTGAAATTGCCCAGCGCGTCGTTGAACTTGTTCTCGCCCATCTGCACGGTGCCCAGGTTGTAATAGCCTTCGGGGTCCCTGGGGTTCGCCTTGATGCCCTGGTTCACGATGGCCTCGGCCGCCTTGGGGTCGCCCGCCTTGAGATTGGTCTTGGCGATGTTAAGATAGCTCTCCTGGTAGCGGGGATCGGCCTTGATCGCGCCCTTGTACTCGTCGATCGCCTTGTTGAGCTTGTCCATGCTCTCGTAGACGTTGCCCAGCTTGTTGTAGGCGGCCGGATTCTTTGGAAAGTTCTTCTTCGCCAGCTCGAGCGTAGCGATCGCGCTGTCCAGGTCGCCCTTGAGCGCGTAGGCGTGGCCCATCTCCGTCAGGGCGGCGTAGTTGTTGGGGTCGATCTTCAAGACCTGCTTGTAGTAGTCGATCGCCTTGTCGTATTCCCCGAGAGCCTTGTAGAGGTTGCCGATCTTCATCATGAGATCGGTATTCGACGGCTCGGTGGCCAGGAGCTTTTTGTAGAGCTCGATCTGCTCGTACCTGAGGTCGGGCACGTCCTTCGCGGGATTGTGGAACGCCTTGTAGGCCAGGTAGGAACCGCCCAGGAGCAGGAGCGCGACCACGGCGGCGGCGACAACCTTTTTCGAGTTGCGCGAACGGTCGTAATACATTGAGGCCCTCCGGTGTTTATTTTAAAGCGTCATCGCGGTAGATGTCTTCCATCGTGTCCTTGGTCTTCTTGTTCTCGTGGCCCGCTTTTTTGTCCTCGGCCTTGTGGTCCGTTTCCTTGAGGACGGCGCCGCCAAGGTGCAGGGCCTCTTCGATGGAGATTTCACTTCCCACGGGCGGGATGACGAAGTTGGGATCTTTCAGGAGCTCAATGACGCGGCGGATCTTTTCGTGCTGGGGGTCCTCCGGCGCGATGCGCAGGTAGGTCTCCCAGTTCTCGATGGTCTTCTTCTTGTCCCTGAGGAGCATGAGGTAGCTGAGCCCCACGTGGTAGTAGGCATACTTGATGTTTTCGTTGATCGAGAAGGCCTTCTGGAATTCCTCTATGGCGGCCTTCCCGTCCTTTTTGTAGAAGTGGATCTG
Organism: uncultured Spirochaetota bacterium; assembly: GCA_937864375.1. Classification (GTDB taxonomy): domain Bacteria; phylum Spirochaetota; class UBA4802; order UBA4802; family UBA5368; genus FW300-bin19. The sequence continues at coordinate 908 of CALMJO010000014.1, read as the reverse complement.
GCCCATGCGGAAATGGTCTTCGGCGCTCGAGGGATTCAGGTCCACCGCCTTCCGGTAGAGGTCGATAGCGCCGTCATAGCGCTTCTTCAATAAGAATATATCGCCCAGGTAGGAATAGGCCAGGGCGTTTTCGGGGTTTTTCTTGAGCTCCTCCTGGAGCATGAGCTCGGCCATCTCGAACTTCTGCTGGTAATAGTAGGCGACGGCCTTCTTGAACTGGGATTCCTCGGCCGGCTTCTTCGCGTCCTGGGCATGGGAGACGCCCGCGGACAGGACAAGGATTACGGCGGCAGTGAAGAGTGGCTTTTTCATTTTAGTTCCCGGTACTATTATCGTCAACGGGCCCCCTGGTATAAAGGTATCAATTCACGGTAAAAGTTACAAATACCGGAAGGCAAAGTAAAGACTATTTTGGGGGACCGATTGGCTTCAGGGCCGCTGCGAGCCTCCGGGCGGCCAGGGACGAAACCGGCCATGGGTCCCTGGGCCGTTGCGGGCAGACCTTTGCCGGTTGCGTCAGTTTTCCGAGGCGGCGCCCTGCCGGTCGAGCGAATTCATGTCGGCGAGTCCGCCCGCATTGGTCACGTCGGTGAACCCGTTTTCGAGGAGGATGGTGCGCGCCGCCTCGGAGCGTCTTCCGGACCGGCAGTACACGACGATGGGACGCGTCTTCGCTCCGAGCTCCGCGAGCCTCTCCCTGAGCGCCGCCACGGGGATGTTGATCGCTCCCGGGTAACGGTCCTGGGCGAATTCCTGGGGCGTCCGCACGTCCAGTACAAGCGCGCCCGCGGCGATCTTCTGCTTCACAACCGCCTTGTCCGCGACAGCCGCGAAGCAGGCAAAACCGGCAGCGAGGAGGAAACCCAGGGCCAGTATGCATACATGCCTCAATATTTTCATCATCCCTC
>CALMJO010000013.1 GCA_937864375.1 uncultured Spirochaetota bacterium | reverse complement strand
ACACCTCTCTATTCGTCGGCAGCGTCAGATGTGTATAAGAGACAGGCCGTGCAGCTCCACGAGCCGCTTCGAGATGGGAAGCCCCAGGCCCGCGCCCTCGTAGTGACGGGTGGACGGGTCCTCAATTTGCTTGTAAGCGCTCCAGATCTGGTCCAGGTCTTCATTCTTCATACCGGGGCCCGTGTCGCTCACCTCGATGACGACTCCGCCGTCCTCTGCGCGCGCTCTCACGCGGACTTCGCCCGATTCCGTGAACTTGATGGCGTTCCCGATGATGTTCAGCATGATCTGTTCGATGCGGTGCCTGTCGCCTATAATGGACGGGAGGTCTTCCGGGATGTCATGGGAGAGCGTTATCTTCTTTTCGCCCACAAGCCCGTGCGCGAGCGAAACCAGTCCCGTGATGCGGTCGCGCAGGTTGATTTCCTCGAGGAAGAGGTCCACCCTTCCCGCCTGGAGCTTGCTGAAGTCAAGGATGTCGTTCACGAGGCTTGCAAGCCGCTCGGCGCTCGCTTTGATGAGCCCCATGTTCTCGCGGTGCTTCGCGGACAGCGGCTCCTTTTTGTCGCGCTCCATGGCCTCCGACAGGCCGATTATGCCGTGCAGCGGCGTGCGCAGCTCGTGCGAGGTGGTGGCGAGGAAGTCGTCCTTCATCTTGTCCAGGACCACGAGCGCGCCGTGGGCGTGTTCGAGGTCGGAATGGACCTGGGCGAAACGGTCTATAAGCGCACTTGCGAAAAAAATTGTCATGAAAAAGAAACCCTCGACAATATATACCTTGTCTGACGAAAGCCGCATAAACAATGGAATCGCGCTTAATGTTGAAATTCCAAGGACCATAAATCCAAGCATCATTCTCCATGCAAACGGCTTTTTTTCTTTGATAGCTACGATATTGATCCACATGCAATAGAATACACTGATTACGGATACTATCAGGAACAGGAAAAAGAGATGCTTCATGTAGAAACCATATCTGCCCGTAGCCATAAACTCGATTAGCAACGCCCCGAGTAATATGCCGGAAGCCCACTCAAGAATTTTTATATATACCTTTTTTCTAATCGCGAAAGAAAAAAATTTACTATAAAAATCACTACCATAATCCCGCATAAAGGTTGTATGATGAGCGACACCATATTTTCCCATATCATTACACCAACCATTGAAAATCCAAGAATCCATAAACCAAACGACAATGAAAGACCTGCATAGTGAAGATAGTACAATTCATTTTTGCGGGCAAAATAATGAAATAAATAATACATGCCAAGAAATATCAAAACAAAGGAAAGAATGGAATACCAAATAATGTGATGCTGCCAGATTCTATTAACCCGACTCACTGATCCCAGGAAGATATTATTGGAGTAAAATCCCCAGGCTGCGGGAGTCTGGTGTAAACGTATGGCTAAAATATTTTCACCCTCATGAATCAGGGAATCAGGAAAAACCACCATTCGATACTGCGAAAAATGTTTCGAGGTGCTGTTTTCGTCAGAAACGGCATCAGTACTATAAATCGACGATTCATTTAAGAGTACGTCGAACTTCGAACCAGAAGGCGGAATTAATAATGCAATATCCCGAATATGGCAGTTTACGATGAAGTTTTGCCGGAACCAGGCAACGCCTCTATACGTCTCGCCAGTATCAGAAG
>CALMJO010000012.1 GCA_937864375.1 uncultured Spirochaetota bacterium | reverse complement strand
GGGATTACCTGTTTTTCGAGCGAGGTATTCGGCTCATCCTGCCGTCCTGCGGCAGCGGTCGGGAAGGGAGCGGGTGCGTAACGGGCGCTCGGCATTGCGGGATGTGAAGCATATCAAGTTGAATGCGGGAGGATCGCATGGACCTTTCGGATAGAAAGACCCGGCTATTTGCAGGGGGGGTCATCCTGATCGTATTATTGATAGCCGTGGCGCTTCCCGCATACATGAGAAAAACCGCGACCACCGACTACTGCGCGAGCTGCCATGTCATGGCGCCGCAGTACGAGGACTGGTTCTATACGGGGAAGCACACGCTCATCCGCTGCGTGGACTGCCACCTGCCCAATGACAGTTTCGCCCGCCATTATTTCTGGAAAGGGATGGACGGGATGAAGGACGTGGTCTATTTTTACACGGGCCTCGTCCCCGAGATGATCCATTCCACCGCGCACGCGAAGAAGACCATCCAGGCCAACTGCGTGCGATGCCACGAGGAGATGGTGTCGCGCATCACCACGGGCACCATGAACTGCTGGGACTGCCATCGCAAGCTGTATCACAACAGGACAAACGAATTTTAACGATCGACGCGCGGTCGTTTGAATAACGCTGTAAAGGAGAGGCGTAACCATGAATCTTGAACGGTTAAAAACCATCAACAGGAAGTACGTAATCTACGGCGCGGCCGCATGTGCGGTCTTCCTTTTCTCGTTCATGCTGCTCTTTGACGGGTGTGCGCCTTCCAAGCCGTACCCGGTGCTCGTGGGAGGCATTCCCGACAACGAGATGCGCCCCGAAAAATGGGGCGAGGTCTACCCGCTCGAGTACAAGTCCTGGCTTAAAACAAAGGAACCGCGCGAGAAGGGAAAGAGCCGCTACAAGCGCGGATGGGACACCGACAGGATCGTATGGGACAAGCTCTCCGAGTTCCCCTTCATGGCGCTGCTTTTTAACGGTTTTGGTTTTGGAGTGGAATACAACGAATCGCGCGGGCATTTTTACATGATGATAGACCAGCGGGAGATCGACCAGTCCAGGACGAAGGCCGGCGGCGCATGCCTCGCGTGCAAGAGTCCCTACGTGAACAAGTTTTACGGGGAAATGGGGAAGGATCTCTTCAAGCTCAGCTATGCCGACGCCGTTGGAAAAATTCCCAAGGAGCACCAGGACCTTGGAGTCGCCTGCATTGACTGCCACGACAACAAGACCATGGATCTCAAGGCAGGCCGGTGGACCGTCAAGAGCGGACTGAAATCCCTCGGGAGAGAAGAATTTTCCAGGCAGGAGATGCGCTCGATCGTGTGCGGGCAGTGCCACGTGACGTATTATATACCCAAGGACGACAAGGGCGGATCGACCGACGTGGTGTTCCCCTGGGCGGGAAGCACGTGGGGCAACATATCCATGGAAAACATAATCAAGGTCCTGCTTTCCAACCCCGCGAACCGCGAATGGAAGCAGGCGGTGACGGGCTTCAAGCTGCCGTTCATCCGTCATCCGGAATTCGAATTCTTTACCATGCAGAGCACCCACTTCAAGGCGGGGCTTTCCTGCGCGGACTGCCACATGCCCTACCGGCGCGAGGGCGGATTTAAAATCTCGGACCACAACATCATGAGCCCGCTCAAGGACGACCTCCATGCGTGCTCCAACTGTCATCCGCAGTCCAAGGACCGCATTCGTGACCTGGTATTTGCCATTCAGGACAGGACCGTGTCCCTCATGAACAGGGCCGGGTATTCTGCCGCCAGCACGGCGAAGCTGTTCGAGCTGGTCCACCAGCAGCAGGCCGCGGGAAAGACGATCAACAATGCGCTCTACGCGAAGGCGAAGGAATTCTACGAGGAGGCGCTCCTGCGCGGTATCTACATAGGGGCCGAAAACTCCATAGGTTTCCACAATCCCACCGAGGCGGGACGCATACTCGGGGATTCGATCGCGTTCTCCATGCGCGCCGAGGCGCTTCTGCGGCAGGCGCTCACGCAGGCAGGCGTAGAGGTGCCGGAAGCTGTCAGGCTCGAGCTTCCCAAGTACCTGAACAACCGGGGTAGCAAGCAGCTCAACTTCCAGCCCCTGCACGAGCTGAAAGATCCGTACGGGATCCAGGACAGGCTGCTGCCCGCATTGTCAAAGGGAATTTGAGTGATACAATGGCGGTAATTTTTGAAAAAAGCGCGCCGGGCAGGAATTCATA
>CALMJO010000011.1 GCA_937864375.1 uncultured Spirochaetota bacterium | reverse complement strand
CCCCAGGAAATCACCATGAGCCCCGGGGTGCGGGAGCTCGTTGCCAGGAGATGGAAAGAGTATGGATTTTAAAAAGTTCAGCGACCTCGTAATGATTGAGCAGACCCTCTTCGCGCTGCCCTTCGCATGGCTGGGCGTGCTCTTCGCCGGCGGGGGGGACTTCATCACCTGGGTGTGGGTCACGATCGCGCTCTTCGCCGCGCGCACCGCCGGCATGTCATTCAACCGCTACATCGACCGCGCCATCGACGCGAGGAACCCGCGCACGAAGGGACGCGCCCTTCCCGCGGGCGCCATGAAGCCGGGCGACGTGCTCATGCTGGGAATAGGCTCGTCCGCCCTCCTGGTGCTCTCCGCGCTCATGCTGAACAGCCTGTGCTTTTACCTGTCGTTTCCCGCGATCGTGCTTCTTTACACCTACTCGTATTTCAAGCGCTTCACGTCGGCATCGCACTTCTACCTTGGCTTCGTGGAGGCCGCCGCGCCCGTGGGCGGCTACCTCGCGGTGACGGGGGAGATTGAGCTGCTTCCCTTTCTCCTGGGAGCCGTGATCATGCTGTGGATCGCGGGGCTGGACGTGGTCTACGCGCTCCTGGACGTGGATTTCGACCGGAAGGAGGGGCTCTTTTCCATTCCCGCGCGCCTGGGGAGAAAAAGGGCGCTCGCGATCTCGATCGCGAGCTACGGGTGCGCGGTCGCGCTCCTGGTCGCGGCGGGCGTCATAACCGCGCGCGGCATCCCCTTCTGGGTCGCGGTGTTTTCCACCGCGATCATCTTCTACCGCCAGCAGTCGCTCGCGCGCACCGGCGACCCGGCGACCGCGGTGAACGAGTTCTTTCTCCTCAACCGCTTCGTCTCGCCGGTCCTGTTCGCGGGAACATTTGTTGACGTATTTTTCAGGTAGCGCTACACTTCCCGCATGTACGTAACGGCAATCACCGGCGCCAGCGGCGCCATACTGGGCGTGCGCCTCGTCGAGGAGCTCATCGCGCACGAGAAGCCCGTCATCTCGATCGTGTCGCCCATGGGCTGGAAGACGATCGCGCACGAGCTCTATCGCGGAAAGAGCGCGCCGGCGTCAATGCGCGAGGTGCTCGATTCCCGGGGCACCCGCGGAGACGGCAGTCTCCTGCGCGAGTGCGCCATTGACGATTTTTTCGCGCCGCCCGCCAGCGGCTCGTTCCGCTTCGACGGCATGGCGATCGCGCCCTGCTCCATGAAGACGCTCGCCGCGATCGCGTCCGGGTACTCGTCCTCCCTCATCACGCGCGCCGCCGACGTCGCGCTCAAGGAGCGCCGCCGCCTGGTGCTGGTCCCCCGCGAGACCCCGCTCTCGCTCGTCCACATCGAGAACATGCGCGCCGCAAAGCTCGCGGGGGCGGACATCCTCGTTCCCGCGCCGGTCTTCTACAACCACCCGGAGAGCGTGGACGACATCGTAAATTTTCTTGTTGGAAAAATATTGACGGCGCTGGGGATCGCGCATTCCCTGTACAAGAGCTGGGGATGAGGCCCGGGGGCCGATTCGCTCCATCCCCATCAAGGAAACCCGCACGAAAATGAACCTCTCGGCATTCACCAACACGAAGCTTCGCGCGATCGCGGAAAAAGTACTCGATGGGACTCCCGCGAGCGCGGACGACGCGCGTACGATGCTCGCGACGAACGATATTTTGGAGCTCGGCCTCATCGCGAACCACGTCCGGAGGGCGCTCCACGGCGATCGCGTCTACTACGGCGTGAACATGAACCTGAACTACTCCAACGTGTGCGAGCTTCGCTGCCCGCTGTGCGCCTTCTCGCGCGACGCGTGCGACCCCGATGCCTACACGTTCAGCCTGGAAGAGATCGAACAGCGCGTGCGCGACGCGGTCGCCTTTGGCATTGACGAGGTGCACATCGTGGGGGGAATCAACCCGGAGCTTGGCCTGGACTATTTCTTCGAGATGCTGCGGCGTATCAAGCGCGTGAAGAGCGAGCTCTTCATCGTCGCCTTCACCGCCGTGGAATACGATCGCTTCGCGAAGCTGGGCGGCATGTCGCTGGACGAGCTCTTTAAAAAGTTCATCGACGCGGGGCTGGGCGCCATTCCAGGCGGGGGCGCCGAAATCTTCGACGAGGGAGTGCGCACCGTGCTCGCGCCAAAAAAAATCTCCGGGGACCGCTGGCTCGCGGTGATGCGCGCGGCGCACCGCGCGGGGCTCAGGACCAACGCGACCATGCTCTACGGCCACATCGAGGACGCCGGTCACCTGGTGGACCACATGTCGCTCATTCGCGATCTTCAGAACGAGACCGGCGGCTTCAAGACATTCGTGCCTCTGGCCTTTCATGAAGAGCATACGAAGGTACGAGCGAAAAAGACAGTCACGGGGTTCGACGACCTGCGCGTCTATGCGGCGGCGCGCGTGTTCCTGCATAACGTCCCCCACATGAAGGCGCTCTGGATGTACGTGGGCGAAAAGATGGCGCAGGTACTGCTTTCGTTCGGCGTGGACGACATCGGGGCGACGTATCACTACGAGAAGGTCGTGCACGCGGCCGGTGCGCGCACCCCGGACGCCGGCACCGAGGAGGGGCTCAGGCGACTCATCTCCAGCGCGGGCTTCGTGCCGGTGAGAAGCACCGCCGGGTACGGCGCCTGAAGGCGCTCCTGAATCCTGACGCATCCCTGGCCGCCTCAAAGCCGCTCGGCCCACCCCTTCTCCCCATCCAGACTATCATTGAATGCGCTGCAACGCGTCATGAGGCGCGTTCGTGCACCCGGACATTAATCACCAATATCATTAAGGAATTGCATTAGGGCTTGACAAATATGGTTTATTTGATTTAATTTAGTCTATTGGATCATAATTTTGGAGTAAGGCCATGATTACCGTAAGCATACATGAGGCCAAGACCAGGCTTTCCGCGCTGATCCGAACCATTGAAAAACGAGGAGAAAAAGTGATCATCATGCGCCACGGCGTCGCGGTCGCCGAACTCGTGCCGCTTCCCCGCGGAAGCAGGACGGCCGTCCACAAGGAACTGAAAAACATACGGATCCTGTACGACCCCACGGAACCAACCCAGGAGGAATGGGAAGATGCTTGAATCCAAAATCGTGCTGGATACCTGCGCCCTGCTCTGGCTCGCGAGCCGGAGCGGCGATCTTTCCCCTCGGGCGCTTCAGGAGATTGAACACGCTCCAATCGTGTTCGTGTCTTCCATTTCTGCATGGGAGATCAGTTTGAAATGCGCCCGCGGGCAGATCGCCCTTCCCATGGACGCCGAACTATGGTTCAACATGGCCGTGGAAAAGCATTCCCTGTCGCTGTATCCCCTGGATGTTTCGATCCTGTGCCTGGCGAACAAGCTGCCGTTTTATCACAAGGATCCCGCCGACAGATTCATAATAGCCACGGCCATGAAAGAAAAAGCCGCGGTAGTAACCGGCGACGATAAATTCCTGAAATACGATGTCAGCGTCATCAAATGATGACACGATCTCATTCACGCTGATGGTGTGCGCTCCCGCCACCCTGCGTAGCGGCCCTCCTCAAGAAGGTGGTGAGCAATTAGTATGACTTTTGCGTATCCTACTCCGGAAAAGTCTTGACTAATCCGGAATAATATCCGAAAAAGTCACCATGGAACGACACCTGGCCGAACCGGTAAAAGCGGATCTCGATAAAAAGATCGTCTTTATCACGGGCCCCCGGCAGAGCGGGAAAACCACGCTGGCCCGAATGATGAGTAACCATTATGATTATTTCAATTTTGATAATCCGGAGCACAGAATCGCGCTCATCAGGAGATCCTGGGATCGCTCGAAAGAGCTCGTGATCCTTGACGAGCTCCATAAGATGAAGAAATGGAAATCGTTTCTCAAGGGCGTGTACGATACCGAGGGCGCGAGGCCGCGCCTTCTCGTGACGGGAAGCGCGCGGCTCGATACCTATCGGAAAGCGGGCGATTCGCTCGCCGGGCGTTTTTTCCAGTTCCGGCTTCATCCCCTCGATTTGAAGGAAATCAAGCGCTATCTCGATCCGCCCAATCCGGACGAGGCGCTTGACCTGCTTTTGAAAATAGGCGGTTTCCCCGAGCCGTTCCTGAACGGCGAATCGCGCTTCTATAACCGCTGGAAAAAAACCCATCTCGACATTATCATACGCCAGGACCTGGTTGAGATTGAGAACATTCACCGGATAGCCGCGATTGAAACGCTCATTGAGCTGCTGCGGCGAAGGGTGGGAAGTCCCATTTCGTTCAGCTCCCTCGCGACGGACCTCCAGGTTTCCGACAAAACCGTGAAAAACTGGCTTTCGGTTCTCGAGAACATGTATATCGTATTCAAGGTTACTCCCTATCATTCGAACGTTGCGCGGTCCCTCCTGAAACTTCCCAAGTATTATTTCTATGATACCGGGCAGGTGATTGGGGACGAGGGCGCCCGGTTTGAAAACCTTGTCGCCTGCGCGCTATTAAAAGAGCTGCAGTACCGGGAAGACTGCGACGGCGAGCGCACAGCGCTCCACTACGTGAAACGCAAGGACGGGCAGGAGATCGATTTTCTCGCCGTGGTGAACGACGAACCCGTTCTCCTGATGGAAACGAAATGGTCCGACGGCGAGCGGAGCCCGCAATTCAGGGCCTTTGCCGGATTGATGGAGGCGACAAGGAAGAAAATTCAACTGGTGCGTACCCTGGACCGCGAAAAAACATACCCCGACGGAGTGGAGGTCCGCGCGGCTGTCCCGTGGCTTGCCGCAATGGAATTCTAACACCCGGATGGGAACCGCTTTGCGCCCCCTCCCCCTCGCAAATAATCATTGACGATCAGCGCCCAGGCCTGTACATGAAGAAGTATTCATTTACGACAAGCCCATGAAACAGCGCGCGCGCACAGCAGCGGAAAAGGAGGCCCGGAAGAAAAAGCTCCTGGATTCCGCCCGGACCGTGTTTCCCCGGCAGGGTTACGCGAAGACCACCGTGGAGATGATTACCGGCGGCGCGGGAATCAGGTATTTATGCTTGCAGCACATGTATACGGGTATTATATTGTATTCGACGCGCGCGTGGGGGAATAATGAAGGTAATCATCGAAATTGAAAAACCTGAAGACCTGGAACACCTGAAAAGCATACTGGGCGTAAACGCCGTATCCCTTGTCGATCATTCAGGCGACCGCAGGAATGCCCTGGATGCGCTCAGCCGGAAATATAACATCACGATTCCCGCAGATTACCGGTTCAACAGGAACGAGGCGCATGAGCGATAAGCTCTTTCTTGATACCAACCTTTTTGTATACCTGATCAGCAGCGACATGCGCAGGAAAAATATAGTTCGCGATATCATTCTCTCCGACATGCAGGTGTGCATAAGCACCCAGGTACTTTCAGAATTCGCAAGCACGTGCACCAGGAAAAAACTGCTTGGCCCCGGTGAATGTATTGACATAGTGAGGGTTCTTTCGGACTCGCTGGCGGTAATGCCGGTTGATGCCCAAACCGTGATCAAATCGCTTGAGCTGATCGGGACCCATTCACTTTCCTTCTGGGACGGCATGATCGCCGCCGCGGCGATTCTCAACCAATGCACGGTACTTTACTCCGAGGACATGCAACACGGTTATCTGCTGGAAAACCAGGTAAGGATTCTGAATCCGTTTGTATGATTTATTGCTTTCCTCTCCCTACCCGCCAAACCAATCGGCCCTCCCCATCGCAAATAATCATTGACGATCAGCGCCCAGGCCTGTACATGAAGAAGTATTCATTTACGACAAGCCCATGAAACAGCGCGCGCGCACAGCAGCGGAAAAGGAGGCCCGGAAGAAAAAGCTCCTGGATTCCGCCCGGACCGTGTTTCCCCGGCAGGGTTACGCGAAGACTACCGTGGAGATGATCACCGGCGGCGCGGGGCTGGCCACGGGCACTTTCTACCTCTACTTCAGGAGCAAGGCGGCCATCTACCGCGAGCTTACGGTTGAGGGCGTGGGAATCCTGGGTGAGATGCTGCGCGACTCGCTCGCCCGCCCCGGGCTCACGGGACTGGAGAAGCTCACGGTGATCGCCCACACCTATTACGGGTTTTACCGGGCTCACCTCGACTATTACAGCATTATCTCATACCTGCACCTGGGGCAGGAGGACTTTCCCAGGGAGCGCACCATGCTGAAAAGCGTGGAGTCGGCGATGGAAGGAATCACCTCCCTCATCCAGGGAGTGCTCGACGAGGGAGTCGCCTCGGGAGAGTTTCTCCCCATGGACACCCCGCGCGTGACGCTTGTGCTGTGGGGACTCATGGACGGGATCTTTCTCCTGGACCAGCGCAACGTCATGAACATCATGAAGGTCCCCCTGGACAGGGTCGTCGAGGAGGGGCTCCGCATAGCGCTGGGCGGCATGCGCGCCGGGCAGTCGACTTGGAGTTAGGCGATATATGACCGGGGCCGCCGTCCCGGTCACAGCGGAGGCCGTGCAATGCGACTGGGCTACATCGATTACCTCAACTGCTTCCCCTTCTACTACCACATGACCCGTAAATCGCCCCTGCCCGGCATCGAGGTCGTCCCGGCCTACCCGAGCGCGCTCAACGACATGATGCGAAGCGGCGCCCTGGACATGAGCCCTATCTCGTCCGCGGCCTACGCCGACATGCAGGACCGCATACTCATTCTTCCCGATTTCTGCCTGAGCTCAGTGGGCTACGTCCGCTCGGTGGTGCTGCGAAGCCGCGTCCCCATCGAGGACCTGGACGGCCGGAGGCTGGGACTCTCGTCCGCGTCCCAGACCTCGGTGGTGCTTTTAAAAACGCTCCTCCGGAAACATTACGGGATCGAGCCGGCGTACCTGCCCACGACGCCCTCGCCCCTGCTCGAGGACATCGACGCGGCACTGGTCATAGGGAACGAGGCGATGGAAAACACGCGCGATCCCGCCCCCTACATCTACGACCTGGGAGACCTGTGGCTCAGGAAGACCGGGCACCCCGTCGTGTTCGCGCTCTTCACCGTGCAGGCGGCGGCCGTGAGGTCCTTCGCCGCGGACATCGCGCGCGTGATCGCGTCCTACAACAGCTCGCTGTTGTGCCTGCACACCGAGCGCGAAGCCCTGATCGCGCACGCGCGTGAAAAATACCCGGCCGTCGCCTACGACATCGACACCTATTATTCGCTGCTGCGCTTTGAGTTCACCCCGGACCTGCACAGGGCGCTGGAGTTCTATTACGACGAGGCCGGGTCGCTTGGCCTGCTCGAGCGGGTGAAGCGCGTCCGGTATTTCGGGGAGGAGTGACGGGGGCATCATCGGCGCGCAGCGCAAAAGGAGGGGGGCCGAATCGCATTGCCGCGTGTCCCCGGCGCCCGCAGCTCGTCAACGCCGCGGAAGAGGGGACCCAGCTCCCGGCTGCCGGAGCATCTCCCCGAACCGGAGCGCGCCGTTTACGGAACGTCCCGGGCGGTCTCCTAGAAAATTATTTCCACACGCGTCCCGTCCGTTCCGGTCATGGAGAGCTCGCCTCCCAGCTGGGCGGTTAGCGCGCGCACCAGGCGCATGCCCAGCGAGCCCGACGACCCGGGGTTGAATCCATCGGGGAGCCCCTTCCCCTCGTCGCGCACGGACAGGCTCCGCTTCCCGGCGGGAGTCCGCGTGAATGAAACCGTGATGGTGCCGCGGACGACTCCCGGGAAGGCGTGCTTCATCGCGTTGGACACCAGTTCGTTCACCAGGAGCCCGCACGGCACCGCCTCGTCTATGCCTATGAGCGCGCCTTGCCCCTCGTCGTCCATCTCCACCCTGACCCGCTCGGAAGAAAAGTTATAACCCGCGGCAAGCTCCCTCACCAGCCCCGCCACGTACTCGCGGAAATTAATTGACGCGAGGTTGTCGGAGCGGTAGAGCCGCTCGTGCACCTGCGCCATGGCCCAGATGCGGTTCTGGCTGTCCCTGAAGAAGGACTTCACCTGCTCGTCCTTCACCTGGTGCGACTGGAGCGCGAGCAGGCTCGACATGACCTGCATGTTGTTCTTCACGCGGTGGTGTATCTCCTTTAGGAGCACCTCCTTTTCGGCGAGCGAGCGGACGATCTCCTGCTCCGCGCGCGCCCTCACGGTGATGTCTTCCCCGGAGGAGAGGGTACCTGTGATGTTTCCCCCGGCGTCGCGTATCGTGGTATTGTGCCAGGCAATGAGCTTGCGGGAGCCGTCGCGGCAAAGGACGTGGTTTTCCCCGTACCCGGCCCGCTCGATCTCGCCGTCCAGGATGCGCGCGAACGCCCCGGAAATCCTTTCACGGTCCTCGGGGGGCGTGAAGTCGGCAATCCAGTTTTTCCCCTTGATTTCTCCCTCGGGGTACCCAAGGATCTCGCAGCCGCGCCGGTTTATCATGGTCACGCGGGCGTCCCTGTCCAGGGCCAGGATCATGACGCCGGCGATATCCAGGTATTGCTGCGCGCGGTCGCGCTCCCCGTAGAGCATGCGCTCCATCCGTGTGAACTCGGTGATGTCGCGCACGATGACCAGGAGATTCCCGTCGCCGTAGGGCAGCATGCGCGCTTCGTAGTTCCGCGGTCCCTCCTTCATGTCCAGAGAATAGTTGAACGTCTCAATGGAGCCGGTTTCCATGACGCGCGAAATCTTTTCCATCGCGATCCCGGCGACCTCCGGGGGAAGCACCTCGGGGACGAGTTTGCCCAGGAACTCTTCCGGCTCCGCATAGTACCGGGAATCGCTTCCCGCCTTGCAGTCGACGAACCTGCCCTCGGGCGTGAGCACGAACATGAGGTCCGGGTTCGCGTTGATGAGCGAGCGGTTCCGCTCGCCGGTCTCCTTCAGGGCGCGCTCGGATTCCCTGCGCGCGGTGATGTCCTCGAAGATGGTGTAGACCTGCCAGGGCGCGTCTTCGCCCTCCCGGAACTGAGGCACGGCGCTGATCTTTAACCAGACGGTGCGGTTCAGCCTCGGGTTGAACACGCCCATGACCGTATCCCGCACCTCACTGCCGGTGCGCAGCGCCACCATCGCCGGGTGCTGTTCGCCGGGAATGCCCGACCCGTCCTCGCGCACCGCGCGCCACTGCGAATCGTCCGACGTGCGCGTTTTCATTTCTTCAAGAGAAAGGCCCAGTATTTTTTCGGCCGTCGGGTTTGCGTGCACGATCCAGCCCTGCGCGTCCTGGTAGACGATGCCCTGCACCATGGTGTCGAACAGGGTGCGGTAACGGCTCTCGCTTTCGCGCAGGGCGTCCTCCGCCTTTTTGCGTGCCGTGACGTCCTCGAAAATCCCCACGCCGCCCATTATCGCGCCTTCTACGGATTTCAGCGGCGCGAACATTCCCCTCACGGGCGTCACCTTCTTCGCGGTCACGGAATGGTAAACTCCCTCATAGGTTCCCTTCCTGCCGTCAAGCGCCTCCCTCACCGCCTCCGCGATCTTCCGGTCGGGAAGCTTCATCATGTCCAGCCCCACCAGCGCCTCCTGCGAGGAGCCGATGATCGCCACGAAGTTGTCATTGCACGCCTTGATGACGCCCTGGGCGTCAAAGTGAAGCACTCCCATGGGCGAATGAGTGAAGATGAGCCGGTACCTCTCCTCGCTCAGGCGCATCATTTCCTGGGCGCGCGTGCGCTCCGTGATGTCGTCGAAGGCGACCGCGATTTCCCGGGGGACGGACTGGAACACGGTCACCTCGAAGGCGCCGTTTATGATCTCGTCCCGGTAATCCACCTGGCTCCACTGCCGCACGCCGCCCTCGCGGGCGACGAGCTTGTACGTGGAGGGGATGTCGGTGGCTTCGAGCGGGGGAAACGCCTCCTCGATCGTCTTGCCGGTAAACATCCCGTGGTCGACGCCCAGCATCCGGTCGGCCGCCGGGTTGGCCCCCGTGAAGACGAGCCGGTCGCCCTCCTCGAGCCTGTAGAGGTGGAAGCCCAGCGGGGAATTTTCAATAACCGAGCGGTAGCGCCGCGCGCTCTCCTCCAGTTCCTCCCGTGCGCGCACGCGCTCCGTCACGTCGCGCGCCGCCGCGTAGATGAGATCGCCCGACGGGTACGAGCGCCATTCTATCCAGCGCCAGGTGCCGTCGCGGTGCCGGTAGCGGTTGGTGAAATCGAGCACCTCTCCCTGGTCCGAGAGCGTTGAAACGGCAAGCGTCGCCTCGAGATCGTCCGGGTGCACGAAGTCCAGGAAGCGCTTCCCCTCGAGCTCCTCCGGGGTGTAGCCCAGGGTTTTCTCCCACTCGGGGTTGAGCCGCCGGAAATAGCCCTTCGTGTCGGCAATGCACAGGAGGTCCAGGCTCCCGGCGAAGAAGCGCTCGAGCTCCTGGGAGGCACGGTGCAGCTCCCTGTCCGCGCGCCGGTGCTCGGTGACGTCGTGGAGCGTTATGACCGACCCTTCACCGGGCTTTTGTGCGTTCACGAACATGCCCGAAAGAAGGACCAGCATCTCCCTCCCTTCGCGATGACGCATCCGGGCCTCCAGGGTTACCACCTCGCCGCCGCGCGCGCGCGCGTAATGCGAACCCACGCGCTCGTATTCCGCGTCGTCAAAGTACAGGAAGCGGGCGTCGCGTCCCAGGACCTCATTGGGAGGATAGCCCAGCATGTCGTGAAAACTCCGGTTGCACCAGTTGATCGTCCGGTCCCTGACGAGCACGATGCCCACGGGCACCGTCTGCAAGATGCCCCTCAACAGCTGTTCGCGCCCCTCGAGGTCACGATATACCCGGTTGAGCTCCTCGTTGACCGCCTCGAACTCCTCGTTGGTGGCCTCGAGCTCTTCCACCGTCTGCGTGAGCTCCTCGTTCGCGGCCTCGCGCTCGTCGAGCGAGACGCGCAGCTCCTCGTTCTGCGCGGCAATGCGCCCCTCCAGCGCGCGCCGCTCCGTGACGTTGCGGCAGGTAAACAGCAGGGTAGCGTTCTTTATGGAAACCCTCTTGATGTTCACCAGGAGCAGGCGCTGCGTCCCGTCCTTCCCGGTGATCTCGAAATCGATGTTGGACACTTCGGGAACACCATGCGGCGGCACGTGGGCCAGGATCGCCTCGCCCATGAGCGCGCCTATGGAGCCCATGGCGCTGACCTCGTCGTAGGAATGGCCAAATATGACGTCCACATTGGGACAGATGAAGATGAAACCGCCCTGCTCGTCGGTGAGGAACACCGCGTCCGATATGTTTTCGATGGTCGCACGGTAGAGCTCCTCGCTCTCGCGAACGCGGCGCTCCATGCCATGCCGGTACAGGGCCATCTCGACGGTGTAGCGCAGCGCGGCGGCCTCGACCGGCTTGTGGACGTAGCCCGAGGGATTGGTGGCGAGGCTGCGGCGCAGCGTATCGCCGTCGGTCGAGGCGGTCAGGTACACCACGGGCACGTCGAGCATTTCCCGTATACGCTTGGACGCCTCGATGCCGTCCATCGCCCCCGCCAGTCGGATGTCCATGATGAGGAGGTCGGGCGGCCGGGAGCGCGCGGACCGAACCGCCTCTTCGCCCGTGGACACGGGCTCCGGGACCTCGTAACCCAGGTGCTCCAGCCGGGCCTTCAGGTCCAGGGCGATGATGGACTCGTCCTCCGCCACGAGCACCAGCGGCGCACGGGGCGCCGCGCCTGCCTTCTCTTCCAAATCGGTCCCCCCTTGGTCTGTGCAGCAACGGCCGATCAGCCCATTGTATCACGCCCATCGCTCAAAGTCAATATTTGCGCCCGCCCGGCCGGGCCGCCCCGGGAGGCGCGTAAAATGCTTGAATCAAACGGAACCCCGTCCAAGGATGAGCGCGGGCACCCATGATGAAAGAACACGACAGGGCATTGCGCGAAACCGTCCTCGCGGGGGAGCGCATCTCCATGACCCAGGCGCGCGCGCTGTGGGACTGGGACCTGCTCGAGCTGGGGCTGGCCGCCGACTTCAGGCGCAGGCGCGCGCATGCCACGGAAGAGGTGGGCTTCATCCACGACCGGATCGTCAACTACACCAACCGCTGCGAGGCGATGTGCCGCTTCTGCGCCTACCACGCGCGCGCGGGAACGGTGCCCCCCTACGAGATGAGCACGGCGCAGATACTCGAAAAGGTGGGCGAGCTCGTCCGGGCGGGGGGCACGCAGGTGATGCTGCAGGGCGGCCTGCACCCGGACTGGCGCCTCGCGCACTACGTCGCGATGGTGCGCGCGGTCAGGGAGCGCTTCCCCTCCGTCTGGCTTCACAGCTTCTCCCCCGCCGAGGTCGTCCACCTCGCGCGCCGCGAGGGCATGACGCATGCGGAGGTGATCGCCGCGCTCAAAGATGCGGGGCTCGATTCCATGCCTGGCGCGTCCGACCTCCTGGTGGACCGTGTGCGGCGCGAGGTGAGCCCCGCCAAGCTCACGCGCGCGGAGTGGGTTGAGGTGATGCGCGCGCTCGCATCCCTTGGGATGAAGTCGTCGGCGACGATGACCTACGGCATGGGCGAGACCGTGGAGGAGCGGATCGGCCACCTCGAAACAGTGCGTGCGGTGCAGGACGAAACGGGAATACTGCAGGCGTTCATCCCCTGGTCCTTCTCTCCCGCGCGCACGCGGATGGAGCACATCGTGCCGGCGACGGGGGTGGACTATCTCAGGACCGTGGCGCTCGCGCGCATCTACCTGGACAATGTCACGTACATTCAGGCGGGCTGGCTCACCGAGGGGCTCAAGCTCGCCCAGGTGGCGCTGGCCATGGGCGCGAACGACATGGGCGGCGTGCTCACCGAGGAGGTGGTGGTGAGGGCCACCGGGGCGGGCGCGAAGACGAGCCTCGACGAATTCATCCGCGTGATCCGCGCCGCGGGAAAGGTCCCCGTCCAGCGCGACTCCCTGTACCGCGTCATCGGGAGGTTCCACGAGTG
>CALMJO010000010.1 GCA_937864375.1 uncultured Spirochaetota bacterium | reverse complement strand
ACCTCTCTATTCGTCGGCAGCGTCAGATGTGTATAAGAGACAGCCATAGATCCATTTTTATTTTTTGTTTATGAGTTACGCAAACGAACTCTTGCGAGTGCCAAGTTGATAATATGTATTGGATACGGATTTGCCGATGACCATATCAATGGCATACTATCCCAATCATTAAAAGCATCAACGGAAAGAAAAATACTGATTGTAAATCCAGACATAAAGGAAAATGAAAAAGCAAGAATTAGAAAACTACTGAATCTAGATTCTGATGCTATGATTGATTATGAATGTAGCAAGGCAACAGAATTTTTCAGAAATAAATTGAATATTGGTTTTCTTTCTGCCCTATTTCCAATAGCAGATCCTCCTTTTGTGGAATTATAATTGGTTGTATGACAATGATCACCACCTTTTCCCCACACAGCCCCTTCGATAAGGCTAAACGCCGCCGTTCAATCCGCCTTCAAGGCTACAACTATTCCCGCGCGGGATTATATTACATCACCATCTGCACCCAGAACCGTTTGCCGTTGTTAGGCAAAATAACCCCTGTCCATGATCATGATACAAACACGATCGGCCCCACAATGGTTTTGAACGACGCCGGACGCATGGTGGATACCGTGTGGAACGAAATCCCAAATTATTACCATGGGTTCGCCGTTCATGATTTCATCGTCATGCCCGATCACATCCACGGGATAATCGAAATCATTCACAATATGCCCGTAGGGGCCGGCCCCCGTGCCTGCCCTGATGGTCCCCATCCACACCAACGCCCCGATGAAAACCATAGAACCCCGCACAGCGAATCATCGCCATCAAGCCCCCGTGCCTGCCCAAATGATCCCGATCTACACCAATGCCCCGATGACAACCATGCAACCCCGAATTGCATTACGGGGCAACCATGCGTTTCGACGGGGCAATTGGATGACGGAACGGGGCAACCACGGGGGGTTGCCCCTACGGATGGTTCCGTTGACGACGCGTGCGGTGGTTCCGGCGGCGCAAACGGGCCGAAAATGACCTTGCCGGACATTGTCCATCGGTTCAAAACGATGACCACGAAACGGTATACGGACGGGGTCAAACAACACGGATGGCCGCCGTTTCCGGGGAAATTATGGCAACGCAATTATTATGAACATATTATTCGCGACGAGGAATCGTACCGGAAAATAGCCGATTATATCGTCAACAATCCGTCCAATTGGCGGGAGGATGATTATTGTGACGCCTAAAATAACCGAATCCGTCATTGAAGAATACGCCCTCGACCTGTTCCAGGCGCAAGAATACCGCTATATATACGGCCCCGATATCGCGCCAGACTGCGAAGACAACGACGATCCCGAAATCAGGCGGCTCAGGCGCCAGTCCTTTGAAGACGTCATATTGCCGGACGCGCTGCGTCAGGCGGTCACTCGAATAAATCCGGAGATTCCCGCCGGAGAACGCGAGGACGCGATCAAGCAAGTGCTGCGCCTCAACTCCCCCGAGCTCATCGCCAACAACGAATCCTTCCACCGCATGCTCACGGAAGGGATCAACGTTTCCCTCCGCAAGGGCGGCGATACCCGAGGGGACCTGGTATGGCTCGTGGACTACGAAAGCCCGGCGAACAACGATTTTCTCGTCGTCAACCAGTTCACGGTGACGGACCGGAACGACGCGACGCATCACGCGTCCATGGCCAAGCGGCCCGACGTCGTTCTCTTCGTGAACGGCCTGCCGCTCGTCGTGATCGAGCTGAAAAACCCGGCGGACGAAAACGCGACGGTGCACACGGCCTATAAGCAGGTGCAGACCTACATAGCCTCCATCCCGGCGCTTTTTACCTGTAACGCATTCATGGTCCTCTCCGACGGCCTGGAGGCAAGGGCCGGGACGATCTCATCTGGATTCAGTCGCTTCATGGCATGGAAGAGCGCTGACGGCAAAGTGGAAACCTCCCCGCTGGCGGGACAGCTCGAAACGCTCATAAAGGGAATGCTCAATAAACAAACCCTGCTGGATCTTATCCGCCATTTCATAGTCTTTGAAAAGTCCAAAAAGGAAGACAAGGACACCGGAATTATCACCATTCAAACTGAAAAAAAGTTGGCCGCATATCACCAGTACTACGCGGTCAACCGCGCCGTAGAATCGACGCTCAGGGCGGCGGGTTATGCGAAGAAAAGCGTGGACGGGAACAAGGCGCTCACAATGAAGGAGTCGCCGGAAAGCTACGGCGTACCGGGCGTCAAATCGCAGCTGGTGGGAGATCGGAAGGGCGGCGTGGTCTGGCATACCCAGGGAAGCGGCAAATCGCTTTCAATGGTATTCTACACCGGCAAGATCGTCCTGGCAATGGACAATCCCACCATCGTAATGATCACCGACCGCAACGACCTGGACGACCAGCTCTTCGACACCTTCGCCGCTTCGAAGCAGCTTCTCCGACAGGAGCCCGTGCAGGCTGCAAGCCGGGAAGAACTGAAAAAACTCCTGAAAGTCGCCTCAGGCGGGATCGTGTTCACCACCATACAGAAGTTCCAGCCCGACGAGGGTAATGTCTACGAGGAGCTCTCGTCGCGGGAGAACATAATCGTCATCGCCGACGAGGCCCACAGGACGCAGTACGGTTTCAGGGCGAAGACGATAGACGATAAAAACGAACAGGGCGCGGTCGTGGGTAAAAAACTGGTGTACGGTTTCGCGAAATACCTGCGCGATGCCCTCCCCCACGCCACCTACCTTGGATTTACCGGAACACCCATAGAAAGCACGGACGTCAACACTCCGGCGGTGTTCGGCAATTACGTCGACGTGTACGACATCGCCCAGGCGGTCACCGACGGAGCGACGGTCCGCATCTATTACGAAAGCCGTTTAGCGAAGATTCACCTGAGCGACGAAGGACGAAAGCTGGTGAAAGAGCTCGACGATGACCTTGAGCTTGACGAGCTGAGCGAATCGCAGAAGGCAAAGGCGAAATGGACTCAGCTCGAAGCGCTGGTGGGCAGCGCCGCCCGAATGAAGCAGGTCGCAAAGGATATCATCGCCCACTTTGAAGAGCGCGGGAAGGTACTGGACGGCAAAGGCATGATCGTCACCATGTCCCGGCGCATCGCAGCCGAGCTCTATAAGGAAATCATCAGTATTAAGCCGGAATGGCATAACAGCGATCTCAGGAAGGGTGTAATCAAGGTCGTGATGACGTCGGCCTCTTCCGATGGTCCGGAAATTTCAAAGCATCACACCACGAAGGAACAGCGCAGGACTCTGGCCGATCGGATGAAGGATCCGGAAGACGAATTAAAGCTCGTCATCGTCCGTGACATGTGGCTCACCGGGTTCGACGTGCCCTGCCTGCATACGCTTTACATCGACAAGCCAATGAAGGGCCACAACCTGATGCAGGCCATCGCGCGGGTCAACCGCGTCTACAAGGACAAGACGGGCGGCCTCATTGTCGATTACCTGGGTATTGCCTCGGAACTGAAAAAGGCGCTCTCGTTCTATTCGGATTCGGGCGGCAAGGGTGATCCGGCCGTGGCCCAGGAACAGGCGGTTAGTCTCATGCTGGAGAAGCTGGAGGTCGTTTCACAGATGTTCCATGGATTTCCCTACGAAAACTACTTCGAGGCGGAGACGGGGAAAAAGCTTTCGCTCATCCTTGAGGCGGAGGAGCACATACTGGGCCTTCCGAACGGGAAGAAACGCTTTATCGATGAAGTAACCGCGCTCTCAAAGGCATTCTCCATAGCCATCCCCCACGAACAGGCCATGGATGTGAAAGACGAGGTTTCGTTCTTCCAGGCGGTCAAATCCAGGCTGGTCAAGTTCGACGGTGCAGGAACCGGAAAGACGAACGAGGAGATCGAAACTGCGATCAGGCAGGTGATCGACCAGGCACTTGTGACCGACAAGGTCATCGACGTGTTTGACGCGGCAGGCATAAGAAAGCCTGACATCTCCGTCCTATCCGAGGAGTTCCTGCTCGAAGTGAAAAACATGGAGCACAAGAACCTCGCCCTTGAGGTGCTGCGCAAGCTCCTGAACGATGAAATAAAATCCCGGATAAAGAAAAACCTGATCCAGAGCAGGACGCTCATGGAGATGCTGGAAGATTCAATTAAAAGATACCATGCCAACATTCTCACCGCCGTGGAGGTAATCGAGGAGCTCATCAAGCTCGCAAAAGAGATCCACAAGATGGACCAGGAACCGGCGGAAATGGGCCTTTCTGATTATGAGTTCGCTTTTTATTCCGCCGTTGCAGATAACGAGAGCGCCCGCGATTTGCTGGGTAAAGACAAGCTTCGCGAACTGGCGGTGGTCCTCTATGGGAAGGTCAGGGAGAATGCATCCATCGACTGGACCATCAAGGAAAGCGTTAAAGCGAAGCTCAAGGTAATAGTGAAACGAGTCCTCCGCCAGTATGGCTATCCTCCCGACATGCAGGCCCTGGCGACGGAAACGGTGCTTAAGCAGGCGGAATTGATTGCGGATGAGCTGACAATTAATAATTAAAACAATTACACATGGAAATGTCATAATGTCTATAAAAGCACTTCTGCCATTCCTGGAAGAGAATAAAGAAAAAACTAAACTTCATTGTGCCACTACGAGCACAGATAAATCCTCACCGCTGGTTGTATTTGCTCAAGGTGGATTTAAGGAATGGCAAGAGGAGCAGACCAAGAAAAATTTCGAGCGCGACTACATCATATCCTTAATATACTACAAAAAGAATGAATGGTTGTTTGCAGGAATATATCGAAGTATTAACGTAGTTCAAAATGAAAAAGGTATATTCAACTATACAACCGAACTCCTTGACGAAGGGCGGGAACTGATAGGCCGTTTAATAGTATTATTCGAAAAAGAATTCCGCTCATCATATCTATTGCTTGAAAACTATCTTGATGCTCTTAATATCGCAGAAATTCTTCGGAAGCCCTATACGGTTGGCCCCTTCCCTGGTTTCGAGAATTTATTCGTCAGTTACAACGATTTAAAGGGAATTATTACCCGGAATGAGGAAAGCTGGAAATCCGTGTTATCCAACGTCAAGGGCGTCTACCTTATTTCAGATATCGCAACGGGCAAACTGTACGTGGGTTCGGCCTATGGCGATCAGGCATTCTGGACGCGATGGACTAATTACATCGAAACCGGGCATGGGGGCAATGTGCTATTGAAGGAGATACTCGGCAATAACAGCATCGAGTATGCTGAAAACTTTTGCTTCTCAATCCTGGAAATCATGAAAATGGGAACGGATGACGAGCATATCATAAAAAGAGAGGCATACTGGAAGGACATCCTGCTCTCCCGTTCGTTCGGTTATAATAAAAACTAGAGGCATCCCCACTCAAGCGCCATCGTGTTGCGCCGAGCATCGCAGGTTTTGGCGGTGCATAGAAAAAGTATTTCCAGTAGAAAGCCATTCCTTGTCCTGAAAAGGGCCGAGGACCCGAGCCCGGCCTCATGGGCGATCTCCGCAGGCCCGCCACCGTGCGCGAGGCAGGCGCTGACGCGTCGTCCTGTCGCAGCGCCTGCATTAGTCCATCCATGGACGTCAAGCGCAGGGGAGCCGTAGGCCGCAACATAATGGCGCCAGCCTCCCCGGCGTTTGAGGGGCGGGGAGGCCGCCGCGATTTCCGCATCCGTGCGGGCGGCGGCAGGGGAACATCCTGTTCCCTCAGAGAGAGCCACGAGAAAGAGAGGGGCCGGCCCCTCTCTTTCTCGTGAAAGCATACCCTTGTAAAAGGTGTAATAATAAAAACAACCCTTGCGCCAGGTGTAGAAGCTCCCAGCCGGGAGGAGCGCGGTGGAGCCGCAGGGGTCCAAAATATTAGTTGACCAAATATGCTTGCCTTCGCTACACTTGAGCCCGGACTGTGGGGCATTTCGTCTTTGTGGATGAAGAGGAGTTTAACAAATATACTCCGGATTCATTCACTGGTCTTGTCGCGAATTTCAGAAAATATAAAGAAAGTTAATGCTACGACTGGCCAATCGATAACAATTATTCGAAAAAGTGAACTGCACGAATAAGGCAGGAAGTTTTTCATTAGCGGAACCACACCGGTAAGAATCCGGGAATTACTAAGGTTTTCTTACTCAAAAGTGGAAGGCGAGCCAACACGTCTCACAGACGCGGGAATGTAAATTTCAATTGACGCTCGCGACTTCCCCGTGCTACGCTATGTATTATTATGGTACCTCCCCATGATCAATGAAGCATTGCTGACCGAGGCAATCCGCCGAATCGTCGAAGGCTTCCGGCCGTATCGCATTCTGCTCTTCGGCTCGCAGGCACGCGGAACGGCGGACGATTATAGCGACGTCGACCTGCTCGTCATCTGCCCGTTTGAAGGGAAAAGACGTAATCTCGTCACAAGGATAGACCGGTCGCTCAAGGGGTTGCGTATCGCGCGCGATATTATCGTCCTCACTCCCGACGAATTCGATCGCGACAGGCTCATCCCCGGAACCATAGCCAGACCCGCATGGCGCGAAGGAAAAGTATTGTATGAGCGCGCATGAATCCAACGTAACCGTGAAGGTGATGCAATGGGTGAGCATCGCGGATGACGATCTCCGTTATGCCCGCTACGGGCTCGGCATGCCGGAACATCCTCCTTATCGCCTCATCGCATATCATTCCCAGCAATGCGTGGAAAAGTATCTCAAGGCCTACCTGGTCATGAAGAATATGGACTTCCCCTACACGCACAACATTGCGCTTCTCCTTGAGCTGTGCGCGGACAGCGCCGATTGGACTGAACGCGTCAAGGACGCTGAAGAGCTTTCCGTGTTTGCGATCTCTGTGCGATATCCCGGTAATGACGAAGACGTGTCTCGTGAAGAAGCATTGCGCGCAATAGACTCAGCAATGAAAGTCCGGGACACGGTACGTTCGGCCCTGAGGCATGAAGGCCTGGCGCTGTCGGAATAATATCTCATCTGCCCCGGGCACACCAAGGGAAGCACGGGAAGGCTCGCCAGGGCCAAACCTTAATGATGCCCCCGCCCGTCCGGCTTCTCGCAGGATGCAGGAAGTGCCCGCAAAGGCACGGATGATGCGAGCGGCACCCCTTCTCACAACACGCATCCCTCCAATAGCCCCCTTCCCCCAAGGGGGCGGGGCCGGCGGTCCGGGGGTCCAAAATATTAGTTGACCAAATATGCTTGCCTTCGCTACACTTGAGCCCGGACTGTGGGGCATATGGACACGCAGCGGCGGCCCTTCCCCCCCGGCCTCAACCCCTGATCCTGGTGCATATATGAGCCATCTCAAGAAAGCCTTCCTGTGGATATTCGTATTCACCTTAATGAACGCCGCCGTCAGCGCGTGGTGTTTCGTTAAAATGGGTGACCCTGAATTCAAGGGCTATGCCACAGGTACCGCGCTCTCCTTCGTCCTCTCGGTCCTGTGGGTCCTTGGCGCGAAGAAAGGCCTCAAGTCGAACACGATGGTCCTGCTCTCCATCACCCTGGGGGGCTTCCCGCTGCGCCTGCTCATCCTTGCCCTGTTCGCGTACGGCGGGCTCTACATCATGAAAATGAACACCATGTATTTTTCCATTGCATTCCTCCTGGGGACCGTCTTGAGCCTCATCATCGAGATATGGTTCTTCAACGCGATGTCCGTATCGCTCAAGAAAAAGCTTAAATAAGGGAGCCCAAAGATGGACACTAGGTCGCTGCAGGGCCTCACCAAAGAAGAGCTGATAAAACTTGTGGAAGAACTGCAGCTCAGGGTAGCCCTGCAGGAGAAAGGCGTGCCCGAGCTTGCGATCGATTACCGGAAGCTCGTGGAATCCGCCTCGGACGTCATCTTCGTGCTGGACCAGAGCGGCAACATCGTGTACATGAACGCCGCATGGGAGGACATGTTCCGCAGCAAGCGCGAGGACGCGCTGGGCATGCACTACACCGTGATTCTCCCCGCCATAGAAATAGAGCGCGCGACCCAGGTGTTCGACGCGATCATGCGGGGCGAGCAGAACATCATCAACGAAAAATTCAAGACCGTGGACAAGAGCGGGAACACCGTCTACGTGATCGCGAACTTCTCCACGATCAGCGACGAGAAGGGCGTGATCACGGGGCTCATGTGCATCCTTCGTAATATCACCGACATGCACCTGATGGAAAAGAAGCTCAAGATCAATTCCCGGCGCCTCGAGGAGAAGATTAAGGAGCAGATCGAGCAGGCCGAGGAGCTGCGCAAGGTCAAGGCGCTCAACGACGAGATCATCCAGACCGCGCCCATCGGGATCATGTCGCTCGACCCCACGGGAATAGTGCTTTCGGAAAATCCCGCGCTCAAGGAGATCATCGGCATCCGGCAGGACGAGACCGTCATAGGGATGAACTTCAGCGACATCCCCGGGGGAATCGACGTCGACTTCCAGAAGGTGCTCGACGAGGTCGTAATCCAGAGAAGGCCGCACACGGTGAAGAACCGCCATTACCGGCGCGGCTCGGCCGACGGGCTGGAGCTCACGCTCAACTTCAAGATCAATCCCATCTTCGACAGCGAGAAGCGCGTCAAGAGCGTCATGGTGATGATCGAGGACGTGACCCACCAGGCGCGCATCGGGACGCGCATGCACCGCGTGGAGCAGCTTTCGGCCATGGGGCTCCTGGCCGCGGGCGTCGCCTACGAGCTCAAGGTCCCCATCAACCTCCTCACGGTGAACCTGAACTTCGTGGAAAACAACATCCCCGACGACAGCCCCATGCGGGACTACTCGAAGTCCATGAAAGAGGAGATCCTCAGGATCAAGCAGATCAGCGAACAGCTGCTGAACCTCGCAAAGCCCGAGGACGCCGACTGGGAGATATTCGAGGCGCACAAGCTCATCACGAGCCACCCCATCCAGATCATGCTCAACCGCCTCCAGAAAAACGGCTACCACGTCAACACGATCTACCCGGAGAACAGCGTGCGGATCATGGCCCACCGGAACCAGCTCATCCACATGCTCCTGCACCTCATCGCGAACGCCGAGGAGGCCATGCCGGAGCGCGGGGAGCTCAAGATCATCGTGGATTCCGTGATGTACAACGGCGCCAAGTTCGCCACGATCAACGTGGAGGACAACGGGATCGGCATACCCAGGGACAACTTGAAGAAGATATTCCAGCCCTTCTTTTCCACGAAGGGGGACAAGTCGACGGGGCTGGGCCTCATGGTGACCTATACGATCATAGAAAATCACGGCGGCGTAATAGCCGTCAAGAGTCAGCCCGGCGAGGGGACGTCCGTCAGGATACTGCTTCCCTCCGTCGAGGAATAACGCGTCAAAGGGTGCAGTATGAACTTTAAAGACAGGGATCAGGCGCCGCACAAGGCTGCGTCGGCACGGGTTGAATCGCTGCTTGAAAAGGAAGGGTACTTCGTGTTCGCTCCGGAGGAGTCCCTGGCCAAGATGCAGGAGGCCGCAGACCAGGCTTCGGCCGGCGGGAAGAAGGAGTCCAGGTACGTGGTGACCGACG
Organism: uncultured Spirochaetota bacterium; assembly: GCA_937864375.1. Taxonomy (GTDB): domain Bacteria; phylum Spirochaetota; class UBA4802; order UBA4802; family UBA5368; genus FW300-bin19. The sequence continues at coordinate 3,353 of CALMJO010000010.1, read as the reverse complement.
AGGCGGAGAAGAAGCCCGGAAGCTCCGGCCTGGGCCAGTTCACCACGACCCTCCAGAAGGAAACCTTCGACATCCCCACGACGATCGACTACCTCCGCTGGCACATGGCGCGCATCTCGCAGAACGTGATCGGGCGCGAGGAGATCATCCGGCAGGCGATGTTCTCCATCCTCACGCGCGAGCACATGCTTCTTCTGTCGCGCACCGGCATGGCGAAATCGTACCTCGCGAACTACATCTTCAACACCTTCGACCACGTACGCGTATTCGCGTCGCAGGCCAGCAAGGAACAGACCCCTGACAACTACTTTGGCCCCTACAACATCGAGGAGTTCAAGAAGGGAAAGATCCGCCACAACATCCAGGGCTCCATCATCGAGGCGAACCTCGTGTTCCTGGACGAGTTCTTCGACGCGAGCGACGTGGTGCTTCGCTCGCTCCTGTCGGTCCTGAACGAGCGCAAGTTCATCAACGGCTCGGAGATAATCGACGCCGCGGTGCATACCGCGATCGCGACCGCCAACTACATGCGCATGAACGAGGTTACCGAGGCGGTGCTCGACCGCTTCACCTACAAGTCGATCATTCCCGAGGACAGCAATTCCTACACGCAGCTCCTGATCGACCACACCTACGCCTTCAGCCGCGGCAAGGCGACCGAGCCGGACAGGAAAATTCCCTTCACCCAGATCCTGTACCTGAGCGACATCATCCGCAACAAGAACCGCGACATAAAGGTCGTGATCCCGGACTTCGTGTATTTCATGAAAAACGTGATCACGAACAAGTTCGTGAGCGACATGCGCAAGAGCGAATACAACTATTTCATAAGCCCTCGCAAGCAGGCCAAGCTCGCGGACTTCCTGCGCGCGAGCGCGATCCTGGACGGCAGGTTCGAGGTGAACATGGAGGACGTGAAGGCCATGTTCCTGGCGCTGTGCACGCTCAACAGCTTCATCTCGGTCAAGGCGAAGGACAAGTCGGAAAAGGACGTGTACCTTGACGCCTACCAGCAGACCCTCGTTCACTTCAACGCGACGGGCGCCATCCAGCAGGCCGAATACCTATTGAATATACGCAAGATTTTCCAGGAGATACGTGAAAACCCGGAGAAGCGCGACCGCTTAAAGGACGCGCGCGGGCTCATGGACGGGCTGAAGGGCCTCTTGAAGAAGATTTTTCCCACGCGTTTCAAGGAAGACGAAGAGATTACCATCCCCACGCTCAAGAACAGCATCTCGGAGCTCAACCCCGCCGTCGAGGAGGTGCGCGAGCTCAAGGAGGGGCTGCTCAGGGATTACATGGACATATTCTAAAGCGCCCGGAGGCTCAGGCGTGCCCTATTCCTCGACAGCATCCACCCTCAGAAGGCCCAGCACCGATTTCTTCGAGTACTGGGACTCGATGGGCTTTTTCGAAAACCTCCAGGTGATCCTTCCCCCGAAGTTCTTCATGATCTTCGAGATCGCGCGCATCATCTTCACGCCCGACTTCATCTCCGAGGCCCTCAACGCCGTCGAGGACATCTCCCGCGAGGAGAAGATCGAGGCGCCCGACCGCGAAGAGACCATCATGGTCAACCGCATGGACAAGATATCGCCGGTGAGCGACAATATGTTCATCGACTTCTTCAAGACGGTGTACGACCTGAAGCGCGTCCTTCCGCGCGAACTCGCCATGGACGACGAGATCTTCTACATCCACATGCTCAAGAAGACGCTCCTGGTCCAGCGCTTCACCGAGTCGACGTCCGAAAAATTCAAGCCCATCTCCACGACCAAGGATCCCTCGGGCCGGCAGGCGAACCGGTTCGACCAGAAGTTCTACCTGCTCCTTGACCGCTCCAAGTCCATGGACTTCAAGATGCGCTCGTTCTTTTCCAAGTGCCTGGTCTCCGAATTCCTGAGGAGGAAGCTGGCGAGCAACGCGAAGATCTTCTACCGCGCCTTTGACTCCACAACGAGCGATCTCGTAAAGCTGGAAAAGAAGGAAGACTTCCCGCAGCTCATCGAGCAGGTGCTCCTCACGACCACCGGCGGGACCAGTACGAACCTCCAGCAGGCGGTCTTCCGCGCGGTGGACGACATACGCTACGACAAGGACCTCCTCTCCTCAGAAATCCTGGTGGTGACCGACGGCATCAGCAAGATCGACAAGTTCGACATGAAAAACAAGCTGGGCGACATCAAGCTCCACGTCCTCAAGATAGGGGACGACCTCGCCGAGCCCAACTTCTTCGACATGAAGAAGACGCTGGATTTCTCCAAGATCGACTTTGACCCGTCGTCGGTGAACATCAAGGAGATCAAGAAGAAGATGTCCGAAAGCGACAAGGGAGAGATGGCGCTCTCCGCGCAGGAACGGCGCGCCTACCGCTTCCTGCTGGATTATTCCGAAAAGATGTTCCAGGATTTAAAAACCGTGTCGCACAGGTTCATCGAGATCAAGGACCTTGAGCCCTACGAGCTCTTCAAGATCAGCGACGACATGCTCGACTCCATCGAGACCGCGGTGGACGAGCTGGGGCGCATCGACATACAGACCAGGACGCAGGTGGAGCGCACGCGCATCTACAAGCAGGCGCTCTTCCTGAGCCAGTACCTGGAGCTCCTCATGGAGTTTGGCGGGAACGACAAGCACCCCATCCTCGTGAGGGCCTACGAATCGCTGCAGGCCATACGCCGTAACATGCTGAAAGACCCGGCCCTCTACAACATCATCATGGCCAGCAGCGCATTCGACACCGAGAAGGAGTCCCTGAAACTCTCGCGCAAGGAAGTGCGCCAGAAGATGAAGGAGATGCAGTTCAAGAACAAGGCGCTCACCACCGCCGAGATGAAGAAGGCGATGATGATGCTCACGATGGACGTGGGCGAGGGCAGCGCGGGACAGATCCTCAAGCTCCTCTTCATAAAGCTGATCGAGCTCGTCAAGTCGCTCTTCCGAAAGATCATCCCTGCAAAGAAAGACAACGAAAAAGGGGATGGGGAGATGAAGGATTAACGGCGATGGAAGAGATGAAAACGCTGGGGTTTGATTAAAAAAGCAGGGAGCGCTTTCACCAATATACCGAACAAAATCCTTATCCTCCCATCTCTTCCATCTTACTCCCTCCTACTCTCACACAAAATAGGCATCGTAATGCATCAAACTGCACTATTATTAGAAACCGCGGTGCCGTCCACCATATGCGGTCACCCTGAGCGGAGTCGAAGGGCGACCTTTTTTGAGGACCGGTTTCCCTTTCCGCATGGTTCGACTCCGCTCACCATGACAATAATAGAATAGAGGATTAATTTTACTTGAGTTAGGCGATTTTTCGTAAGGAAAAAGACAACAGGGCAAAAAATGGT
>CALMJO010000009.1 GCA_937864375.1 uncultured Spirochaetota bacterium | reverse complement strand
CCCTCGAGCATGCACGACTTTGGCGGCTCGGTGGCGGCGGACGTGGAGCGCGCGCGGCGCCAGGTGGCGGACCTCCTGGGCGCGGAAAACGACTACGAGATCGTCTTCACCAGCTGCGGGACGGAGTCGGACAATTTCGCGATCATGGGCACGCTCGCGTTCTTCCGCGAGAAGCGCCACATCATCACCACGCGCGTTGAGCACCCGGCCGTGCTGAACCTCTGCAAGCGCCTGGAGCGGGAGGGCTACCGCGTGACCTACGTACCGGTGGACCGCGAGGGGCTGCTCGACGTGGATTTTCTAAAGAAGGCCGTGGACGACGACACCGCGATCGTCTCCGTCATGCACGCGAACAACGAGACCGGGGTGATCTTCCCGGTGGAAGAGATCGGCGCGTTCCTGAACGAGCGCGGCGTCCCGTTTCACATTGACGCCGTGCAGGCCGCGGGGAAGATTCCCATCGACGTGAAGAAGATTGGCTGCGACATGCTGACGATCTCCGGGCACAAGCTCCATGCGCCCAAGGGAATAGGCGCGCTCTTCATCAAGCGCGGCACGCGCATCCGGCCGCTCCTTTATGGAGGGCACCAGGAGCGCGGACGACGCCCCGGCACGGAGAACGTGCCCTCGATCGTGGGACTGGGCAAGGCCGCGGAGCTCGCGCTCGCATACCTGCCCCGGGAGGCGGAGCTCGCGCGCCTGAGAGACCGGCTCGAAAGCGGGATACTCGCGCAGTTCGGGAACGTCTCGGTCAACGGCGACAGGACGCACCGCGTGCCCAACACGACCAACGTGGGATTCGAATACATCGAGGGCGAGGCCATCCTCCTGTACCTGAACGAAAAGGGCATTGCCGCGTCGTCCGGGTCGGCGTGCTCGTCGGGGTCGCTGGAGCCCTCGCACGTCCTGCGCGCGATGGGGGTGCCGTTCACCGCGGCGCACGGCTCCATCCGTTTCAGCCTCAGCCGCTTCTCCACGGAGTCCGAGGTCGACTACGTCCTTGAAGTCCTGCCGGAGATCATCAATCGCCTCCTCGAGATATCCCCCTTCTGGGACAACAAGGAGAAAAAGGGGAAGCCCATTACCGTGTGACAAACGGAACGGCAACAGCAACGGCAACGGCAACGGCAACGGCAAAGGGGATAAGGAGATAAAGAATTAACGGCGATTGATGAGATGAGGATTGGGGTGGCTGGTTTCAGAATGAAAGTCATCGGCCGTACTAAAAAACAAATCCGTTATCTCCCCCATCTCATCCATCCCTCTATCTCCCATTCTTACACTCCGTTCGGAGCGTATAACGGCAGCGGCAACAGCATAGGGGATAAGGAGATAAAGAATTAACGGCGATTGATGAGATGAGGATTGGGGTGGCTGGTTTCAGAATGAAAGTCATCGGCCGTACTAAAAAACAAATCCGTTATCTCCCTGATCTCGTCGATCCCCCTATCCCCTATTCTTACACGCCTCCAGATCGACTTCCTGAAAAATTTCCGGAATAACAGTTGACACATTTCGGGGCTTATTATATTTCGATAAATATCGAAATATGAAAGAATGGTGGTGTGCCCGGCAATGGACACGAAAAAGCTCGCGAAGGTCATGAAGGCGCTCTCCAACCCGAACAGGCTGGAGCTCTACATGGAGATCGTCCGCAGCCAGGAGGCGCGTTACGATTCCGCGGGCGAGTGCCGCCTTGCCGACGTCATAGGCTGCCTGAACATAGGAGCGCCCACGATTTCGCATCATCTCAAAGAGCTCGCGAACGCGGATCTCATAACTACCGAGCGTCGTGGGCAGCACGTGGTCGCGCGCATCAACGCTACTACGGTGGACGAAGTGGTGGCGATTCTTGGCAGAGCAGGGTCGGGGCTCAATAGAAAACGGACCCGGTAAATCGGGGCAGACTGGTAAAAATCAAGCGTGTGCGAGGTAAGGAATGGACAGCAGTAGAAGAAGTTTTCTTGTAAAATCGGCGATCGCGGGTATTGCGCTGGGTACGACGGGCTGCACGAGGGCGGTAAATCCCGGTGCGGTTTTCCCGGTGCGAACAAAAAGTCCAAAGAACGCGATCGTAATCTATTTCAGCCAGACCGGCCACACGAAGCGAATGGGGCGCCTCATCGCGAAGACCTGGGAAAAGGCGGGCATCAAGGCGGACGCGCGCGACGTGCGCGACATCGGCCCGTCGGTGCTCGCGGACTACGATCTCATCGCCGCGGGGAGCCCGGTGTTTTACTACGAGGTGCCGGCGTACATGCAGGAATGGCTGAAGAAGGCGCCAAGGATCGAGGGAACGCCCGTCGCGTCATTCGTCACCTTTGGCGGGAAGGGCGGGAACCAGCGGAACACGGGGTGCATGCTGCTCGAGCTCCTCGCGGAGAAAGGCGGGGTTCCCATGGGGATGGAGCTCTTTTCCAACATGAGCGCGTTCGCCCCCACCTGGAGCTCCGTGAGCGAGGACCGCGTCTTATTATACAGGAACCTCCCGGACAAGGCCACCTACGAAAAGACCAGGAATTTCGCGCGCACGGTCGTGCAGAGGGTCGCAGAGGGAAAGGCGATTGAAATTGACCGGGAGATCACCTTCTCCGAGATGTGGAAGGGAGGCACCTCCATCTGGTTCACGAAGCTCATGATAGGAAAACACACGATCGACGCGAAGACCTGCATCAAGTGCGGAACCTGCGTAGAGAAATGCCCGGCGGACGCCATCGACATCGAAAAAGCCAGTGTAAACACGGGCAGGTGCGTGGGATGCCTGGGGTGCGTCAACAACTGCCCGGTCCAGGCGATCGACATGACCTTTACGGGGAACAAGGTTACCGGGTTCAATGCATTTGTAAAAAAACACAATATCGTGATCGAGGAGCCCGAGGAGCTTGCGGGAACTTGAAAGGCAACGGAAAGGGAGATGAAGAGATGAAGAATCAACGGCGATGGAAGAGATGAGGAAGGGATGGCTTGTGCGATGACATCGTTATGACCGCAGGGAGAAATCCTGCCGAACGTCGATGCGGGACAAGATTTCTCACCCCACACGACGGGGTTCGGAATGACAAAGTGAAAATCGAATCCTTATCCCCCTTATCTCTTCAATCCCCCCATCTCCCTTTCCCTGAAGCTTATAACTGCAACAGCGTTTGGACAATAAAAAAAGGCGGGTTTCCCCGCCTCGTTT
>CALMJO010000008.1 GCA_937864375.1 uncultured Spirochaetota bacterium | reverse complement strand
AGGCTTAATAATTTTTTCATGGCGTTCCCCCTATTTCATTCCGGCGCCGGCGGCGACGAGCTTTAAGAGCGTGTTGAGGTTGAATTCCCCGTCGCGGTTGTCGCCCGTGTACGCCACCACCATGTCGAGCGAGGGAATCACCGCGATATACTGCCCCCAGTGCCCCATGCACATGAAGGCGTCCTCGGGAACGTCGGGGAGGGCCCGCGGTAGATTGCGCGCCGGGATGCTCCGGTTGAGCCACCACTGGGCGCCGTACGCCGGGTCTCTCCTGTCTTCCGCGGAGAGCGGTGTGTTCAGGTATGCCGGGGCGACGGTCGTGCTGTACGCGACCCAGCCCTCTGGCAGTAACCGCTCACCGGCCCACACGCCGTCGTTCAGGTACAGGAAGCCGAACTTCGCCATGTCGCGCGGCGTCGCGTGCAGGTAGGACGAGCCCACGAAGGTGCCGGCGCCGTCGCGCTCCCACACCGCGCTCGCCATCCCGATCCTGTCGAAGAGCTTCTTCCACGGGAGGGAGTCGTAGTCGGCGGCGGGAAGGATGTTCCTCAGCATGGCCGAAAGGATGTTCGTGGTGCTGCTCGCGTACTCCCACTTCGCTCCCGGCTCGGCTTCCATGTCCTGCGAGGCGGCGTAGGCGGCCATGTCGCCGCGCCCCTTCGTGTAGAGCATCGCGATCACGGTCGACTTGAGCGGGCTCGCCTCGTAGTCCTCGTTCACGTAGAGCCCCGAGCTCATCCTGAGCAGCATGTCCACGGTGATCGCACGGTGCTTCCCGCGGTCGAGCGCCGGGTAGTACTTGAACGCGGGGTCCTCGACCTTCACGCGCCCCTCCTTCACGGCGATGCCGTAGAGGGCGTTTATGAAGCTCTTCGAAACGCTCCAGGTGATGTGCGGCGTGTCGGGCCCGTAGCCGCCGGCGTAGCGCTCGTACACCAGGTAGCCGCCCCTCACGATCACGAGGCCGTCGGTGCGCACGCCCGCGCGCGCCTCTTCGGGCGTTTTACGCGCGAAGGCGTAGTCCTCGAGGGACTTGAGCGAATCGGCATTCAATCCCGCCTGCGCGGGCGTCTTTACGCGCCATGCCTTCGTGGGCCAGTACTCGGGCGCAGTCTTTGGTGCGGCATAGACCGACTTTCCGGACTCGGCGGGAATGTTCAGGGGCTTCTCGCCGCCGGAACAGGAGGGGAGCGTTATTGCTGCGGACAAGAGCACCACTGCGCCAAGCGCGTATCGGATTGATAAATGCATGAGAGACTGTTTCGCTTCTCCCAAACGGGAATTTTTTCGGGTTGAATTAAGCGGGTAAAT
>CALMJO010000007.1 GCA_937864375.1 uncultured Spirochaetota bacterium | reverse complement strand
TACACCTCTCTATTCGTCGGCAGCGTCAGATGTGTATAAGAGACAGGCCCCAAGGGTGTGGCTTGTAATATTAAAAGATATTGGAGGGATATTTGAGAAGAATAATCACAATGTTACAAATACAAACGCAAGACTAACACTCCCTTCCAAAATACCATATATTTTCTGGTTATGCTAGAAGATGTAAGACAATATTTCAAGCAAAAAATGCAAATGCAGCCCACAAACGCAACGACAATTTTAAGCCTCCATCAGGGGGCCTTTTACCGAAAAGAAGTTAACTTTATGAAGATCGGTGCTCCCGATAAGCTTTTTACGTCAGGAGGCTTTCACCTTAGCAAGGACGCAGTTTCCTTGATCGTGATCCATATCAGGCCAGGCGGTATTCCTGAACCTGATATGGAACGACACTCGAATTACCCGGTCCGCCCAGTTCCGGGCAGTGAAACGGCCGGAGCCGGAAGGCATTACGCCCTTATCTGCAATATAATCTCCCTCAGCTGGTCGCCATTCAGAAGCACGGGTACCTGGTACATCGGATGAGCCTCCGCCAAGGCCCATTCGACCATTTGATCGATGTCCTTGTCCTCAATGCAGTCGAATTTATCCTGCAGTTTCATGTTCCTGTTCATGCGCCTGATTTCCGCGATAAAGGCCTTTGCCTTCTCCCCGTTGGACTGACCCTGTTTTGAGATTCCCGCGAGGTCCGCAAGACGCGCGAGCCGTGAATGAATCTTGGGGCCGTAGTAATCGAGGCAATAGGGAAGGATTACCGCGTTCGCAAGTCCGTGCGGGACATTGTATAATCCGCCGATGGTATGCGCAATGGGATGCACATAGGTTACGCCGCATCTCGTGAAGGCAAGACCCGCTTTGTACGAAGCGTACAGAAGCTCTCGTCGCGCGTTAATATCGGAGCCTTTCTTAAAGGCTTTTTCCAAATATTTGAAGATAGCGACAACGGCCTCCTCGCAGGCCACCTGGCAGTACTTTGGCCTGTCCACGGTTATGTACGCCTCAACGGCGTGCGTCAGGGCATCCATGCCGGTCGTAGCGGTTATGAATGGCGGCAGGCCGACATGAAGCAGCGGGTCCAGGACCGCGTAAGGCGGTATAAGAAACAGGTCATTGATCGAGTACTTGTGGTGGGTTTCCCTGTTGGTAACAACAGCGGCGATGGTGGTTTCGGAGCCCGTGCCCGCTGTCGTGGGAACCGCGAAGATTGCGGGTATTTTCCATAAGACCTTCAGCGTTCCTCCCATCTGCTCAATAGTCTTCTTAGGCCGCGCAATCCTGGCGCCGACAGCCTTGGCGGTATCCATGGGAGAGCCGCCGCCCACGGCAATTATCGCCTGGCATCCGTTAGCCCTGTACATCGTAACGGCTTCTTCGATGTTGTCGATTTTGGGATTGGGCTCGACATTGTCGCAGAGCGTATACTTCACCTTTGATGCGTCCATCGCCTTGAAAAGGGGCTTTAAAAGGCCGATTTTCATCAACCCTTTGTCGGTGATTATCATGATGTTGTGGAATCCCTTGCTCCTGACCAGCCCGCCAAGACTGGTAAAACAGCCGTTACCCTCAATGAGTTCGGGTTTCCTCCATGGCAGAAGGTAAGCCCCCTTGAAGAAGAAGAACTGGAAAATACGGATAGCGATTTTTGTTATTGCCCGCATGACTTTTCCTCCAGAATTTCTGATGAGTCTTTTTATATCCAGGAATTTCACCGGCGGAAACCGGTCAATGGGACTAAAGGTGTATTATCCGAAGCTGATCCCGGCGACCGGCACGCTGATATGGTGACAAATTATACCGTGCAGGCAAGAATTTTTTCAATTTACACGCGCCAAAAGAAGAAAACATCACGCGCACCGCGAGAATACCAGGATAACGAAGGAGCGGCATCGGGGCCGCTTTTTTGGGTGGTGTATATCCGGACTTTAAAACGGTCGACGCCACGGGAATCGCCCTTTTGGGATACAGGCGCGGGGTGCTGCACCGGGACTCCGTGTGTCAGAGGGCCTGCCTTACATATAGGATGTTGCCGGTTCGAGCCCATTGTCGCCGAGGTTGTTTGCGTCGTCGTCGAGGCGGCGGTTGTCGCTTGAACCCGCAACCGGGCTTTTTTCAGGTCTTCCGGCGACTGCATGTCGCATTCCTCTTACCGTAACGTAATTGGCTATCCCCACGCCCAGTTCATAGAGAAACAGCAGCCAGAAGACGGCCGGCTTGCTCCCGGCAAAGCACAGCAGAAATACATAAAAGGTGCGGATGTCGCCCTTGAGGACGGGCCGGATTTTATGCTGCCATCCGTCCTTGGGGATCTCTTTCTCGTGTGCCTTGAATAAATCAATACCCAAAGCCTGCACGCTTACGTATCCGGACCTGTACATGAATATCTGCTGATACATAGCGGTGGGAACATACCATAGCATTATCGCGGCCAGCGCGACGGGATAAAGGAAGGTGACCGGGTTCTCCAGATAGCATACCACGCCCAGGACGAGGAGCGGAAGAGCGAATCGGAGGTCGTCGATCAGCATGTCAAACCGGGCGCCGGCAGCCGATTCGTAATTGCGGATCCGCGCCACCTCCCCGTCGCTTCGGTCCAGAACGCCGGCCGACAATTGCCAGATGACCGCAAAGACGATCATGCCCCAGTAATCGGGGACGATCAGAAAAGCGGAGGAGAGGATAAACAGGATGATTTCAATAATGCTCACCGCATTGGGGCTGAATCCCATCTTTACGAACAGGAACGTCGCTGGTTTGGAAAGTCGGGAATTGACGAGCTTTGAGAACTCGCCGCTTATTTCCTTGAACGCCATGCCCCAGAAGAACCTCTTAATCCGCTCCCGGGTCGTTTTACCGGTGATTTTCAGCCACCACGCGTCGCTGATAAACCCGATCCTGAGTCTCTTTGACTGCATCCAGTGACCAATAATTCCGTCAAGGTCTTCGATGCGCGGCATTTTACGGAAGTGTGACTTGTCGCACACGACCAAACCGGCGCTGACGAGACCGTCCTCATTAAGAGACAGCCCGCTTGCGGAACAGGATATAATGCCTTTCCCGAATGTATGTTCGGTGACACCCCGCATTGCGATTTTCCGATAGGCGTCCGAATTCTCAAAGATGACTTTATACTTATCCTTGAAATCACCGAAGTATCTGATCCTGCCATTTTCAAGGCTCACATTTTTGTGACAAAAAAGAAGCGGCTGCCTGCACTCCGCAGAAACGGCCTGCTTCAATGCGGTGGGATGCCAGACGCAGTCTGATTCCAGCAGTATGAACGGAGCACTCCACCCGTCGCAGATCGCCCTGATCTTTTCCGACAGGCTTTCATTCGCGGCTTTTTCCGCAAGCTTCCATTTGAGAGTAATTCGATGACTGACTTTCCGTATTTCTTTTTCAACCGAGGCGGAACGGCCTTCATGACAGATTATGCTCACATTCTCCATGCCGGATTTCGACAGGGCGACGAGGGCCCTGTTTAACAGGGTTTCGCCTCCGTAGACCGCATCCAACCGACTGTCGCCTTCAGCATTTAATGTCACGATAACGGCGCTTGTGATTTTCCTGTCCGACATGATTCCCCTTCTAGATGATCAAACTGATGAACGGCTTGAGCCTCCGGGTCCCATGATGACGCTCTTTCATGTGAGGTCCTTCAAGACTCTGCCGCCCGGGCCCGTTCTCAGCTGCTCCATTTTTTCGCGGGTTCCAGTTTTGCCAGCTCCCGGATCTGCTTCAAGGTGAAAATAGCAAACACTAAATAGAGGATGCATGCGGCACCAGCCGCGATGAGATTATATAACGACATGGTAAACAGCGAAAAATCGAATACCGGATTCGGCCCGAAATAAAAATAAAAATTCGCAAGAATAACAATCACGCGGGCTTCCGTGGGGCCAAACTTGCTGTAGGATATTTTAAATACTCCCGTGACGTTGCTTGTGATGTACGCCATGACCGACATCAGAAGATAGCCCACGAGATCGAACAGGGCGATGTTCAGGTCAACGAACGGAGAGAGTCCCAGCCCGATGCAGATGAAGGTGGTGACATAGGCGTCGACGACATGATCCACGTAGTACCCGTATTTGGGCCGCTCGATTTTACGGTACCGGGCCAGGCTGCCGTCCAGGCTGTCGCCGAACCAGTGCAGTACCAGGCCAAAGGATGCCAGCCACAGAAAATTCCTGTCAAAGGTCGTCATGAAGTAGCTGAAACCAATAAGCAACCCGGCGAATACCCCGAGCAGGGTCAGGTGGTCCGGCATCACCCATTTGGGCATATGCTTGCAGAAGAATTCCAGGGCGGGCCTTTCCAGGGGACCAAGGAGTATGTCGTTCACGCGCTTGTGCTCTTTTTTCTCGGTTTCTATGGAGAAAAAGTCCGATTGCGTTTCCGCGCGCCCTGGTTCCGCCCGTTCGCCGCTGGGCGCCATTTTGTTTTCGTTGGACTGTATGTCGAGTAACATGGCATGCTCCTTTCCGGATTGAATTGGCGTCCCGCGTGCACTGGGGCACCGCCTATGCGGCACACGTATCTTCCATGAGGCCTTTTCGCGGGACTCCTTGGAGCGATGCTTGCGGTCGCGCCCGCTGAGACGATGGTAAATGTACTCAACCGGCACCCATACGAACGCCCATGGCCGAAAGATGAAGAAGATTTCCGGAACGCCAATCTTCATAGTTTTCACCTCTCAAAGCACCCCCTGGCCCTCACATAGTATTTTTAGCAACTATCGTGCCAAGGTGTTAATTTTTTATTAATTTTGCAAGTACTGGATAATCGAGTACTTGTAGCGCCATCCCTGGAGTCGGGGAGGAGGGATGATTATTCGAGTATGGTGAATTAATCACAGTGTAGCAGAATTTCAACAATTGAAGACACCGCAGAGACCTTCGGCATCATCAACTGGGCTGGGGGGATGAGGACGGGTTCCTGCACATTACAGGCCGCTTCAAGGACGAATACAAGACGGCAAACGGCAAGTATGTCCATCCGGAAAGCATTGAAAATGAGATGAGGCTCCTGCGCCATGTCGCCAACGCCCTTGTCTATGGCGAGGGAAATGAATACAATGTCGCGGTGATCTTCCCTGACTTCGACGCCCTTAAATCAGATCCCGAGACAAAAAAATGGGTCAAGGACACGCTGGAAGCGACGCTGCAGAGCGCCGAATTGAAGGACTACCTGTCAACGCTGATCATAGCGCACGTGCGAAAGTCATTCGGCGGCTGCGAGGTGCCGCAGAAGTTTCTATTTACTGCAGAGGACTTCACGCTGGCCAACGGCATGCTGACCCGGACCATGAAGCTCAAGCGGGCGAACGTGCTGAAAAATTATAAGGAGCAGCTTCAGGCCCTGTATTGAGAAGAAAGGGCCGGTAATTTGTAAAAAGCCCCGGCGTCACCCGCGATACGATGGCGGGATCGCATCGGGTGACGATCGCGGGCTCGTCGTCGCCATCGCCGGGAAACGAATCAAGTTTTCCTGCCGGGCGGTGGGCCCGCTCGTGATTCCGATGCTGTCTTTTTCATGAAGAGCTCCTGCTCTATGATTGCATGCGGCGGTCATATGGTAAAAATCTTCCTGGTGCGTTGTCAAAGCAATTTTAGCCGCGCACCGCTCGTCAAACCGGCCTTCATTTCCACGAACGGTCATGCGCCTGCGCGCATCAATCTGCCCTCCGAATAGTCCTTGCGTTTTTCACGAACCCGCGCTAGGCTCGCGGGACGATCGTAAAAGGAGAAAGCCCATGCCCACACGCAGATCCATAGTAGTGAGCGCGTCCGAGGACAGGCTCGAAAACCTCATCCAGGAGCGGCTGAAGCCCGGTGCGGACAAGAAGACCATCGACGAGCGCATCTGGGACCTCTTCGGTGAGGAGTGGTGCGTCATGTTCACCGACCTCTCCGGCTTCTCGCGCGGGGTCGCGAAATTCGGGATCATCCATTTTCTCCAGACGATCTTCGAGGCCGAGAGACTGCTCATTCCAGTCATCGAGGATCATGACGGGATTCTTCTGAAAGTCGAGGGCGACAGCTTTCTCGTGATCTTCAGGAATCCCAAAAAGGCCATCCAGTCCGCGATCTCAATGCAGCGGGTGCTTAAGACCTACAACACGGACAAGCCCGACGAGGAAAAGGTGCTCCTGTGCGTGGGACTGGGCTTTGGCAGGATGCTCAGGATAGGCGACACGGACGTCTTTGGCGCCGAGGTGAACGCGGCCAGCAAGCTGGGCGAGGACACGGCCGACGCATGGGAGATTCTCGTCACAGAGGCGGTGAAGGTGAGGGCCGACGGAATGCCGGACGTTTCCTTTGATCCGATCAAGGACGTCCCGCCGGGAGCGGAGAAGGCCTACACGACGCGCTACGCCCTGTAGCGCGTCACGGGCGCGCCCCTCAGGCGCGCTTCCTGGCGGCCAGGAAGCACCCTGCCGTGATGAGCACCGTTCCCAGCCACACCAGCCAGATGAGCCTCTTCATTGAAACGTCAACCAGCACCGAGTCGGGCTGGACGGGCGCGCCCTTGCGGCGCTCCAGGTGAAGCAGGACGCGCTGCCCCTGGATGTCGAAGTCCTCGAGCGTGAGGGCCTGCCCCGTCGAGGCGATCCGGGTTTCGACGGGCGAGCGGCTGTCGCCGTGAATGACGAGCGACGGCGCGAGCAGCTGGGCTGTCCCGTTATGCGTAACTCTGATGCGCGCCTGGACCATGGGGTGTTCCGCGCGCATCATCTGCTCGTTTCGTTCGAACCCCTCGAACACAAACTTCATTCCCTCGACCTCGGCCTCCACTCCCTTGCCCAGCTGCACGTGGGAGCCCGATTCCGCGCCTGAGCGGAACTCGACCGGGGTGATGTAGGCGTCGTACAGGAACCCGTAGAGTATCGCCGGCTCCTTGAAAAGCTTTCCCATGCGGGGGTCGATGAAGTAGGGCGTGCTGAAGCCGGCCGCAGCGCCGCCCGAGTCGCGCGTGAACACGAGCGATGACTTTTCCCCCTCGCGGAATTCCCTGAACGTGAGGATGAGTCCCAGGACCTCCTCCGCCTTCCCCTGCACGAGTTCCTTCTGCGCGGACACGGAATGGAACGAGGAGGAGATGAACCCGGCTACGAGGACCGCGACGCCCAGGTGCGCGATGCGGGAGGCGAGGATCGCCTTAGTCTTCAGGGTCGCGAGGTCCTTCACGGCAAGAGCGGCGCACATGACCGCGAGCGCGGTGAAAACATAGGGTACCGTTTCCCCGGTGGAGGCGAAGTTGAACGCGAATGCCAGGCCGACTGACACGACACCCGCCGCCGCGAGGAACAACCTTTGCGCGCGCACCGGGACCATGCTCAGGGGAGCCAGCCCCATGAACAGGAGGACGAGTATCCCCATGGGGAC
>CALMJO010000006.1 GCA_937864375.1 uncultured Spirochaetota bacterium | reverse complement strand
CGTGCGCATGGACGGTGACGCCGACCACGTGGTGCTCGTAATGTCGAACGGGGGGTTTGACGTGATTTACCGGAAGATGATCGCGCGGGCCCAGGCGCGTTTTGGCGGGGACTCCCTTGAAGGCGCGAATTCGAATCCGCGCCTTCAAGGGCGTCACACATCCCGGTGACTCGAGCTGCTGTAAACATATATACCAGGAGGTTGCAGATGAAAACTTCGTGTCGCGCACTCGCGTTGATCGCAGGAATCATGCTTTGCCTCGTTAGCCTGGCGGCCGTTCCGGCTCACGCGCTCGATATGAGCGTAGGCGCGATTGGGTGGCTCAGCGAATGGCGCCCTTTTTTCTTTCCTGCATTCAACGAGCCCGGGTTCGCAAGCTACGATTCAATTGAGAAGTCCGGGGAGAAGACCATGGGCGAGCCCAAACCGCTCATAGGGCCGGTCCTGGGAATAAATTTCTCGCCCCGGTGGGGGCTCACCATGACGGGGACCTACGGAGACTACGGGCCGGTAAAAAAAACTTATTCCGGCATGGCCAGCGCCATAGACTTTAACGGTACCAACGAAATCAAAGCGAGCAAGCTGGACGTCGACGCAACGGTGAACTATAACCTTACCTCGGTATTCAAGATCTTCACGGGAATCAAGGTCTTCAGGTACGGATTCGAGGAAAAGCGGGATATCTATGAAAGCGCATCGACTATCCATATTTCCTACGGCGTCAAGGGGGAAATGAGCGGTCTTATGCTGGGGCTGGGGATAGGAACGACCTTCCGGCTGTTCGGCAACCTCTACATGCTGGCAAACGTCTCCGCGAATCTCCTGGGCGGCGATGCCTATTACAAGGAGACACATTATAGCCAAAGCGGGGTGCCTGTAGCGACTGTAGTACGCCCCAACAAGGATATCAGGGACGGAAATGCCGGAAGCTGGGGCGGGAACGGGACCATCGCGCTCGCCTATTACGCCGAGTCCTGGAGCACGACCTTCACCCTCGGTGTCCGGGGCCAATTCATCAAATACAAAATTTCGAATAAAAACCTCGAACAAGTAGGCTTGACCAATAAACTGGACGCTTTTTACGGGATAACCTTCTCGGCGGTGTACTCGTTCGAATTGTAGCGGAAAACCGCGCCGGAGTCGGCTTCGGATTTAGCCGCTCATGTACGCGAATGAACGCCACTGTTCTGTTTCGCGTTAATATGTGGTTCCAAATACGAACCTCCGAGTCTCCTGCGAGTGAAAACGAGAGGGCGCAAATAGCGGCCCCTACAGCGTGCCGATAACCTGCTCTCCCGCCGGGTACATCCTGTCGATCAGCTCCGCGTACTTCTCGTGGATGAACTGCCTCCTGAGCTTGAAGGTGGGGGATATCTCCCCGGTCTCCATCGAGAACGGGCCCGTCATCAGGGTGAACTTCTTTATCTGCTCGTAGGGCGCGAGCCTCGCGTTGATCTCGCCTATGTGCGCCCGGTAGAGATCGAAGATCTCGGGATGGCGCACGAGCTTCTCGTCATCGTCGTGGGCAAGGCGCTGCTTACGGGCGTGCGCGCGCACGGCGCCCATGTTCGGGCAGACGAGCGCGGTCACGTAGTGGCGCCGGTCCCCGGTGACGCAGAGCCAGTCCACGAGCGCGTCGTTCTCGAAATGCTTTTCGATGTTGCGGGGGCGCACGTCGCGCCCCGAGGTGAGGATGATCCGGTCCTTGAGCCTGCCCGTGACCACGAGGTGTCCCGCATCGTCGAAGGCGCCGGTGTCGCCGGTGCGGTAATAGCCGTCATCGGTGAAGGCGAGGGAGTTCTCGTGCGGATTGTTGTAGTACCCGCGGAACACCGCGGGGCCCCTGACGAGCACCTCGCCGTTTTGATCGATCCGCTCCTCGATGCCGTGAAAGGGCGGGCCCATGGTGCCGCGCCGTGGGCTCCGGGGATTATTCACGTTGAGCATGGGGAGCATCTCGATGAGGCCGTAGCCCTCGATGATCGGGAGGCCCGTGCCCCCGGCGACGGCGGCGACCTTTTCCGAAAGCTGGCCCGCCCCGGAGAAGAGGACCCTCGTGTTGGCGAGGCTCAATGAGCTGCGGATGCTGCGGTAGACCGGGGAGAGGAGCGCCTTCATCAGGCGCGCACCCGGCCTTCCTGCGGCACCCGATTCAAAGCTCGCCCTCCCGGTGCGGATCGCCATGCGGTAGAGGCCGCGGGTAAGCGCGGGGCGCGTGTTCACCGCCTGCGCGAAATTCACGTACATCTTTTCATAGAAGCCGGGCACCGAGCAGATCACGGTGGGATTGGTCTCGACGAGGCGGGCGAGAATCTCCTCTGAGTCGAAGCTCTTGAGGATGCAGAGCGTGGAGCCGCTTACCGCCGAGGCGAAGAGATCGGCCACGAGCCCGAAGATATGGCCAAAGGGCAGGTGGGCCAGGCGTACGTCCTCGTGCGTGATCCCGAACCAGTCCGTGATGCCCCGCTGCGCGATGAAGTTGCCGTGGGTAATGATCGCGCCGCGCGGGCTGGTGGGGCTGCTCAGCGTGTACAGCAAGACGGCCGTGTTGTCCCCGGTCACGGATTCGAGCGCGGCGAGCACCCGGTCGGTCCTGTCCTCCGGCGCGGATTGGGCGAGGAGCTCGTCGAAGCCCGTGACGGGCCCGTCCGCCCGGGCATGCGGATAGAGGGTTATCATCCGCGCGAGGGGGGAATTCACGCGGTTCAGGATGGGAAGCGTTTTCTGGAACTGCGGGGCGCCGCCCACGAAGATGACGCGCGGCCTGCAGTGTTCAATGATGTGCTCCGCCTCGGATTGGGTCGTGGTGGGGTAGATGGGGACCGCGATCGCGCCCAGGCTCCAGATTGCGTGGAGCACGATCGCGTAGCGCACGGAATTCTCGGCGAACACCGCGACGTGATCGCCCCGCTCGACGTTTTGCCCCATCAGGGCGGAGGCCAGGGCCATCTGCCGGGTCACGAAGGCCGAGGACTTCATGGGCACGAACTGCGCCGCCTCCACGCCGTCGCGCTCCCTTGAAAGGAAGGTAACCCTGTCCCAGTGGCGCACGTAGGTGTTGAGGGCGATTGCCGCGATGGATGTTTCCCTGAACTGCGTGCGGCTGAGTTTCTCGAAGAGCCTGTCCATGGTCTCCCTCCAAATGTATATGTATCATGGGATCAGTGACGAAGGCGAAACTGCGCAACGAGTGAAGGATAGCACGGGGGGAGGAGGTGGAAAACAAAAAATAAACAGGAATCAAAAAATGTTTGGGCGGGGTACGCGTCTCCAGTGGCCCGCCCGGTCCCCCCGCTAGTGTCCCCACTGGGACGCCATCCTGCGCCCGCGGTTGACGTACTGTTCGGCCGCGAGCGCCGCGAGGCAGCCCTCGGCGGCGGCGAGCACCGCTTGGCGGACTTTCTTGCAGGTGACGTCCCCCGTGGCGAACACGCCCTCCACGGAGGTCGCCATGGTCTCGCGGTCAACGCGTATGCATCCCTCGGGAGTGGTTTCGACCGCCCCGTAGAGGAAATCGGTGACCGGCCTGTTTCCGTGCAGGAAAAGGAAGACGCCGTCGGCGGCGAATTCGCGGGAAGCGCCGTTTGGCAGCGCCACGCGCAGTCCGGTTACCGATTGGGAACCGAGTATCTCGTCGATCCGCGCGCCCGCGGTTATCGTGACCATGCCGGACTTTTCAAGCTCGTGCCGCGCGTCCGCGGGGACCTCCTTCTCCCGCGTGATGAAATGTATCGCGCGCGCGAATTTCGCGAGCGCCTCGATCTCCTCGATGACCTCGGATGACGAGCCCGCGACGGCCACGGTCCTGTCCCGGTAGAAGGCGGCGTCGCACGTCGCGCAGTAGCTCACCCCCCGTCCCGTGAGCTCGGCCTCTCCCTTGATCGTCGCGGCGCGTCCCATCGCGCCGGTGGCGAGGATGAGCGAGCGAGAGGCAAAGGTTTCTTCTCCCGCGTAGACCCGGAAGGGGCGCTCTCCCAGCTCCACGCCGAACACCTGGAGCTGCCTGATGGAGGCACCGAACGATTCCGCCTGCGCGCGCATGACGGCGAGAAGCTCGGAGCCGCGGACGGGCCCCGTCATGCCGGGATAGTTCTCGATCCTGTCGGCCGAGCCCAGTGCCCCGGCTGCCGGGTTCCTGTCGAGCACCAGGGTGGCGAGCTTCGCGCGCGCCGCGTACAGCGCCGCAGAAAGCCCCGCGGGTCCCCCGCCGACTATGAGCACGTCGAAAACATTCCCGTCCATCGGTCCCCCCGTAAAAATCGCATGGCATAATGTACGCACGCGCGCGTCTACCGGCAAGTGAATTTCCCGGGAAGGGCGTGCTTGACATTGACGCACCCGTGCGCCTATAATGAGCCTCAGGCCGGCACAGGCCATTGCCGCCGCGCGCATACGGAGAACATGGAGCCCGTCAAGATACTCATCGCCGAACAGGAAAAGACGATCGTCGCCACGCTGCACATGCTGCTCGAGCGTTGTGGACACCTCGTGACCGCTTCCGTCACGAGCGGGGAGGCGGCGGTCGAGGAGGCGGCGCTGAATCCGCCGGACCTCATCCTCATGGACATCCTCCTCGGGGGGAGGATCGACGGCATCCGCGCGGTCGGGATGATTCGCGCGCAGCGCGACGTCCCCGTAATCTACCTCGCCGCCGACTCCGACGACGAGTCGATCGCGCGCGCGGGCGCGACAGATCCCGCGGGCTACGTACGCCTGCCGATCAGCGACCCGGAGCTGCGCGCGGCCGTCGATTCCGCCCTTCTGCGGCACCGCATGGAATCGCGACTGGCCGAAAGCGAGAGTCGCTACAGGCTTCTCGCCGAAAACTCCAGCGACGTCATCTGGACCATGACACTGGACGGTCGCTTCACCTACGTAAGCCCGTCGGTCACCGCCCTCGCGGGATGGACCCCGGAGGAGGCGATGGGAATACCGTTTGAAAAATATGTACCGCCCGCGCACGCGGAGTTCGTGCTGAAAGAGCTCATGGACGAGCTTGGCAGGCCGCCGGCGGAGAGGAGCGCGCACCGGACCATCCAGCTCCAGCAGTACGCGAAGGACGGTTCCGTCATCGACATCGAGGTGACCACCTCGTGGCTCACCGACGCGCGCGGGGAGATTGTAGGGCTCCAGGGATCCACGCGCGGCATCGGGGAGCGCGTGCGCGCCGAGCGCGCGCTGCGCGCGCGCGACCTGCAGATCCAGCACATCATCGAGCACAGCACCGATCTTTTCTTCATGCACGACCGCGACCATGTCTTTGGCTACGTGAGCCCGCAGTCGCTCTCCATCCTGGGCTACACCCAGGAAGAGATGATGCGGAAGTGGACGGAGATCACGACCGACAATCCGGTGAACCTTGAGGGAATGGCGCTGACCGAGGAAGCGCTGCGCACGGGAAGGGGGCAGCGCCCGTACGAGCTGGAGGTTTTTCACAAGAACGGGGAAAGGATCTGGCTCGAGATAAACGAATCCCCTCTAATGGACGAGCGCGGCGAGGTAGCGGGAATCGTGGGCGCGGCGCGCGACGTCTCCGCGCGCGCGCGCGCGCGGGAGAACGAGCTGCGTATAACCGCGGAGCGCGATGCGCTCATAGAAAGGCTCACCCTGGTGATGGAGCGCATGCCCATGGCCTGCGTGCTGCACGACGCCGACTTCAACATTACCTACTGGAACTACGGCGCGGAGCGGATCTTCGGCTGGGCGCGCGTCGAGGTGCTGGGAAAAAACCCGTATGAAATCCACATTCCTCCCCGCGCGCACGAGCAGGTGCGCGCCATGCAGCATAAAATGCGTAGCGGCGACATGACCGCGCACCTTGCGAACGAGAACGTCACGAAGGACGGACGCATCATCTTCTGCGAATGGCACAATACCCCGCTTCTTGACCGCACGGGAAAATTCGTGGGATACCTGGGCATGGCCCTGGACGTCACCGAGCGCAGGCGCGCGGAGCAGGCCCTTGCACGGACCATGGAGCGTTACCGCCGCGTGGTCGAGACGAGCCTTGAGGGAATATGGATGATGGACCAGGACCAGGTGACCACCTTCGTCAATCCCCGCATGGCGGAAATGCTTGGATATACGATCGAGGAGATGATCGGTCGGCGAGTCGACTCCTTCATGCATCCCGACGATCTTGAAGATCACGCGGACAAGATGGGCCGCCGGAAGCGCGGCGAGAATGACATCTACGAGCGACGCTTCCTCAGGGCCGACGGCAGCGTCGTGTACATGCGCGTGTCGGGGCGGGCCCTCATGGACAGGGACGGCGCGTTCACGGGCGCCTTCGGCATGTTCACCGACCTGACCGAGCAGAAGCGCGCGGAATCCGGGCACGAAGCGGCGCTCGAGGTCCTGAAAGACAGCGAGGAGCGTTACCGGCAGCTGGTGGAGCTCAGCCCCGACGGCGTGTGCGTGACGCAGAACGGCCGGATCGTGTACCTGAACCCGGCCGGCCTTGCGATGGTGGGGGCGAAAAATCCCGGGGAAATCCTGGGGATGCCCCTCCTGGACATCATCCACGAGGATTACCGGGAGATCTCGCGGGAGCGGCTCGAGGCGGTCCTGGAGGACGGGGGCCGCGCGCAGCCCTTCGAGGAAAAGCTGCTGCGCCTGGACGGAACCGCCCTTGACATGGAGGTGGTATCGGCCCGCATCAGCTACGAGGGCGCCCCCGCGATACTCTCGATCGCGCGGGACATCTCGAGGCGCAAGCGCGCCGAGGAGCTCCTGAGCGCGAGCGAGGACCGCTACAGGAC
>CALMJO010000005.1 GCA_937864375.1 uncultured Spirochaetota bacterium | reverse complement strand
CCACTGGACATGCGACCTTGCCTGCCTGTGGGCGCTCTCCGCGCTCACGTTCAGGGGCGGGCGCCTCTTTGGAAATAAATTTCTGAAGTGGGCGGCCCTCGGCGGCGGGGTGCTGCTCGCCGGATTTGCGTGCGCCTTCCTGTACCGGGGCATTTCGCTTTTCCTCTGAGCGGAGCACCATTCTCACGCGGGCGCGCATCCCCGCGGCGTACCGGGTCCGCATGAGAAACGGCGGCGATTGGCGGCACCCGACCGTCGGCTCCCCGAATACGTTCACCATTATGACGGGAGCCCGGTGACCCTGGATCGCGCAGGGCGTCCGCCATAAACGCCTTTGACTTTTTTGCCCGCGCCGTGTAGTGTTTCACCAGCGCGTACGGGGGAGTGCCGATTGACCAGTCCCTTCACGCGCACAACCGCGGGAGGAGAGCCATGGAACATCTGCACCGGGAATACGTCGATTATTACAGGGCCCGATTAAAAAAATACGAGAGCAACCCGAACTACAAGAACTCGTACGAGACCGAAAAGGCGCTCCTCGATGCGATGAGCGGCGTGAAGGAGCTAAAGGACTTTCGCGAGGTGCTCTTCAAGAACAACCTGCACAATAAAAATGCCGTCGCGCTCGTGAAGGACCAGGAGACCCTCCGGCAGAAAATGTACACGGACATCAGGGAGACCGTGCGCGCGAAGGGCTCCGCCGACATACTCGCGGCGCTTCCCGCGATAAACGACGTGAACCAGCTCACGCAGCGCGTTACGGAGATCGGGCTCCAGAATTCCAACGAGATCGCCGTGGACCTTGCGACCGATTACTTTTACTACGATTTCCTGCAGCTCGAGTGGATCGAGATTTTAGAGAAGGGCGAATTCCCCTCCCGCTGGAAGTCGGAAATAAAGGAAAGGATCGAGAACTGGAAGGAATCGCTCCGTAAAAACTGGACCGATTCCACACTCCCCAGCATGCGCAAGATAAGGCCCGATTTCAAATTCGATTACAACCTCATCTGGGAGGACCGCCACCGCCGGAAGATCCCTGTGGGTGACGAGACGCTCAAGCGCCGCATCGAGCAGCATAAAAAAATCGTGGGCGACATCATTTCATAGGAGGGGCACCATGGCAGTCGGCAGGGAAATGGCGGGACAGATACTGGACCCCTTCAGGGGGATGCTCAAGGACGCGGAGGACCGCAAGGTCGAGGCGAAGGGGCTGGCCGAGCTCAGGGAGATCATGGCGGCGATGGAGAAGCACGCCCAGGAGATGAACGAGGCGGCGGAGTTTTCCATGAAGCTTTACAACGACGGCTACTACACGAAGTTCAGCACCCTCTACACGAAGCTCATCACCTCGCAGGCGATGACCGCTGAATACGACGACGCGGCGCTCCTGAAGCAGGCCGTGGGCGCGATGGAGAATTCCTACAACCAGCTCAAGGACAATCCCGACCACGTTCACATAATCGGGCCGGTAAAGAAGGCCATCGAGATAGGGAAGTCGGGCGTGTCCTACCCGGTGTTCCTGCGCACCTGCGAGGAGCAGGGCGTGTACGAAATGATGAAGTCCGGCAACGACAGGCCGGTGATCGAGTTCTACATCCACGTGGCCGAGGTAATGTTCGATCCCGTCCGGAAAAAAATGAACGAGGCAATCCTCGCGAAGTGGGAAGAGCTCGCAAAGGCGAGCGCGTTTGGCCGTCCCGACCCCGTGGAGTTCGGGATGTGGCGCTACACGATCGAGTGGCAGTACGAGCCCGCGATCGCGAAGTGGAAGGCGATCTACGACGCATGGGAGCGCCTGTTCGACATCGTGAGCGACTGGCGCGATTCCTTCTGTTCGTTCGCGCCGTACGACGAGCGCTGGGTAGACCCGCGCGGGAAGAGCGCCACCCTGGAGAACATCGCGCGCACCCAGGAATGCAATCCCGGTTACCTGCAGGTGCGCGAGGCTCAGTTCAAGGAATACTTCGGCCTCACATGGGACGACATCTTCACGCACGTCACGTACCAGAACGAGCAGAAGGCCGGGCGCGTCTGGTACTCGGACGAGAACCTGGAGCTCATGAAGGCGGCACACCCGCTGTGCAAGCCGGGCGGCAAGCCGTCCGGCGACATCATTGCGAAAACCGAGGCCATGTTCAAGAACAAGACCTATACTTCAAGGGAGAATGTGACCGGCGAGAACATGAAGAAGTCCCCCTACGACTTCAAGAGCTTCGCGGAGTTCGCGAAGAAATACCGGGAAGACGGGAAGTGAACGATTCCTGGAGAAAGCGCGATGAGATGGCGTAGATGATCATGTCCCCTCGTTCAGGATACTAATAT
>CALMJO010000004.1 GCA_937864375.1 uncultured Spirochaetota bacterium | reverse complement strand
AGATAAAGGGCCGCCCGTCGTAGATGCGTATGCTGAACGTGAGCGCGATGCCGTGGGCCGCGTCCTCCCTGCGGATAATGGCGCGTTTCCCCTTCCCGTGGACGTCCGTTATCGCCGCGACGCCGTGATCCAGGCCCGGTCCCCCCAGGTCCATGCGCCCGGGCGCGCCGGCGCGCGTGAAGCCGACGAACGCGCGCGCTCCCGTTATGCGCGATCCAGCCGCGCCGGCGGACTCGATGTTAAAGCTCCCGTCGCCGGTCCGGAATGCGCACCGGACCAGGCCGTTTTCAAGGACGAGCACGTCGCCCCTCGTGGAAATCGTTGCATTTCCCATCATCGCACCTCCCGTTCATGCCCCTGGTTTATTGATCATGCTGTTCAATGAGTATGCGTCGTCATGCGCGACCAGGCCGGTCCCCAGCGTGAGCGTTTCCGGCGGGCCGGTCCTCTCCCCGCGGACTCGCCCCAGGATCATGCGGGCCGCGCCGGCGCCTATCTCCCGCGAGGGCTGGGAGACCGTGAGCTTCGCCAGCCGAATGACGGGGGTGGCGCTCATCTCGTCGAAGTTGATGATGGCGTAATCGTGCCGGTAGATGTTTCCGCTCTCGAGGAGGTACTGCGCGGCGCCCAGGTACATGTAGTGGTTGGCGATGAACACGCCGCCCGCGGGGCGCTTCATGGCGGCGAGCTCCCTCATGAGCCCGTAGCCGCTTTCCTGGTGGAAGTCCCCGAACTTCACGATCGCGGGATCAAGGGCGATCCCGTGGTCGCGGTGCGCCTGCACGTAGCCGCGGTAGCGGTCCCGCGCCGTGGAGATCTTCCTGCTCGCGCCGATGAAGCCCACGCGCGTGATGCCGCGCTCCATGAGGCGCGCGACCGCTCTCCTGGTGCCCTGCGCGTTGTCCACCACGACCGCGTCGGCGCGAAAGCCCTTCAGGAGACGGTCGACCAGCACCAGGGGGACGCGGCTCTTCGCGAGCCGCGCGAGGCGGGAGCCGTCCCCGGCGCAGGGGATGAGGATGAGGCCGTCCACCCAGCGGCGCGTCATGAGCTCGATGCACTCGCACTCGATGCGGGGGTCCTCCTTGGAGCTCGCGATGAGCATGTGAAAGCCCTGCGCCCGGAGCTCGTCCTCCACGCCCTGGGCCACCGTCATGAAAAACTCTTCGGCAAGGAGGGGGGCGATGAATCCGATGGTGTTCGTGCGGCGCGTCTTGAGGCTGCGCGCGATGTCGTTGACGCGGTAGCCCGACTCGCGGATGCGCGCGAGCACCTTTTCCCTGGTGGCGCCGGAGATGCGCGGGTCGTCGCTGAGCACCCGCGACACGGTGGCCGCCGATACGCCGGAGATCTTAGCGATGTCCTTGAGGGTGATGGTCATGATGCCCGCCGGTTATGCAATCGATTGCATAATAAATCGGCCACCCGATTCCTGTCAAGCGCTAATCCGGTTTATATATGCCACCTTTCCCCGGATGCCGCACACCCTGGAATTCCCCGGGGCGGGCAAAAAGTTATTGACAAGTATATATAATCTATATACATAGATAATATATATTAACTAAGTATATATTTAAGGGCACCTCTAAAAACTCAGAAAAAAGTTGCATAAAAGGATGAGGGGACA
>CALMJO010000003.1 GCA_937864375.1 uncultured Spirochaetota bacterium | reverse complement strand
CGCCGACGAGATCAAGTTCGTAATCGCCGGTAGGGAGGATTACCTGTTCGCCAGGAAATTCATAAAAAAATATCTTGCGAAATCACGCTGTACCGTCAACCTGTCGCCCGTGAGCGGAAAAATGCCCCCGGACGGGCTCGCGGACATGATGCTCCGCGACGGGCTCGGGTGCAGGCTGAACCTCCAGCTGCACACGATCATCTGGCCGGGCGGCGAGCCAGGGGAATAGCGACATGGACTACGTGGGACACGTGATACGGCCTCCCAGCGAGGCATACAGTATGATCATACAGGTGACCGTGGGGTGCTCGCACAACCAGTGCACCTTCTGCGGCACCTACAAGGAGCAGAAGTTCTATTTCAAGGACCTGGCGACCATCAGGCGCGACATCGACGAGATGTCCTCCATGTACCGGTTCGAAAAGGCCTTCCTCGCCGACGGCGACGTGCTCATCCTCCCCACGGAGACCATCCTGGAAATCATGGCCTATCTGAAGAAAAAGAGCCCGTCGGTAGTGCGCATAGGCGTGTACGGGAACACCAAGGCGATCATCAAGAAGACGCCGGAGGAGCTCGCCGCGCTCAAGGCCGCGGGACTGGGCATCGTCTACCAGGGGATCGAAAGCGGGAACCGCGAGGTGCTGCGCCGCATCAGGAAGGGCGCCTTCCCGCACCGCCAGCTCGAGGCCGCCCTGAAGATCAAGGAAGCGGGCATGCTCCTCTCCCAGACGGTGCTCCTGGGCATCGGAGGCACGGAGCTCTCCGAGGAGCACGCGATCGACACGGGGAAGCACCTGGGCGAGATGTCGCCGGACTACGCCGGCGCCCTCACCGTGATGCTCCTTCCCAACACCGGGCTCTACCGCGACTACGCGGAGGGGAAATTCGTCCTGCCGGACAAGTTCGGCATGCTGAACGAACTGCGGCTCATGATCATCAACATGAAGGTGAAAAGCAGGTGCTTCTTCACCTCCAACCACGCGTCGAACTACCTTCCCATCCGGGCGAGCTTTCCCGGGGAGCGCCACAAGGTCATCGCGCTCCTGGAGGAGGTCATACGCCGCGGCGACGAGAAGCTGCTCAAACCCGAACACATGCGGGCGCTCTGACGCGCCATTGCAAGGAGGATCAGGATGGATTCATCGATCGAGGACGCCATGAGGTTCATCAGCGCCGAGCTCCAGGCAAACCCGAACGCCGACCGGCTCAGGCTCATCGAGGAGGCCTGCCAGCGCTTCGACCTCAACGCCATGCAGGGGGAATTCCTCACCTCCAAGTTCGTGACCGGGAGCTAGGACGCGCGCGGCACCGCGCCGCGTTCGAGGACGAGCTTCACCGCATTAATATTCGCACATCACCCCATACCGGGCTTCCGCCCGGGCGCTCATTTCTTGTGGACACACACGCGCCGTGGTGTTATTTTCATTCCATAGACAGGAATCAATTGGCATCCTGCACGAGCAGCATTTCCTTTTAAACGGGTGCGGGATATGCGGACCCGACCATGAATCGACGGACCACTTAATGAAGCCTCGCCCAGCCGGTTACTACCGGCTGCGCGGCGGCGCCGGCGTCTGCAATAATGCTTCCGGCATTCCCTGGAGGATCCCATGGACGACAAGCTCACCATCGTAGGACCCGAGCCTTCCGGCCGCGGCCGGTCGACGCCCGCGCGCGTGAACATCGAGGCGCTCCTGCTCATGGCCAAGTACGACGACCAGTACCGCCGGCTCCTCCTCGAGGACCGGGCGCGTGCACTCGCGGAGTGCGGCATCCGCTTCTCGAAATCGGAACTCATTCTTCTTACGGGGCTCTCCCGGGAGAAGCTTGCCGCGGGCATCGAGGAGTTCTCCCTGCCGGGCATCTCGCGCGAAAGCCTTCCGTCGTGGAAAGAGGCCGCCGCCATCGTCATGCTCGTCATGTCCGTCATCGTGGGCTCCTCCGTCCAGGGCGCCGACGAGCCCACGCGCGGGATCGCGCCGGACCAACGGCCCGACACCTGCTCTGAGCCGGCCCGGATCGATTTCGATTCCTTCCAGGAGGGCTGGTGCGATGCAGACACCTTCCGCATCATGGCCGAGGGCTACGCGCCCGACGGCGAAACGGACATCCAGAAGCGCAGGGAGAAGGCGCAGGAGGCCGCCGTGATACTTGCGCAGTACCGGTTCATGGAAAAGATCATAGGCGCGCGGATCGAGGCCGGAGGAATAATGTCCGACGAGGAAAGCGGGGATTTCTACCGGAAGCGCGAACTTTTAAAGAAGGAAGTGAAGGAGCTGTTCGCGGCAGGAAAGCTTCTCGCCGCGAAGTGGGACGACCGGCAGCGCTGCACGATCATCTTCCAGGTTCACAGGCCCGGGCTCAGGCAGTGGGCCCGGGGCGGCAACTAGATGGACGTTACGCTCCTCAATCTCAACATGCTCTACATCCGCTACCTTGACGGCAGGGTGCACCGCCAGTGCCACCTGCCGCTGGGCCCGCTCTACCTGGTTTCGGCGCTGCGGGAGGCCGGGATCGATGTTGATTTTCGCGACTACCAGCTTTCCCGGCGCGCCGACCTGTTCGAACCGGACGCACTCGCGGACTTTCTTGAAAATCCCGCGCCCGTCGTGGGCATAAGCTGCATGGCGAACCTGCTCCCCTTCGTGCTGTACGCGATGCCGGAGCTTAAGAAACGCTACCCGGACCGCGTCTTCGTGCTCGGGGGCGTGGGCCCCATGGAGATCGAGCGCGCGATACTCGAGCGCGTCCCGGAGGTCGACGTGGTCCACCGCGGCGAGGGCGACAGGAGCGTGCCCCTCCTGGTGAGGGCGCTCCTGGACAGGGCCTCACTCTCCGGGGTCCCCGGCATATTCTATCGCGCGCAGGATGCGGTGCTGAAC
>CALMJO010000002.1 GCA_937864375.1 uncultured Spirochaetota bacterium | reverse complement strand
TCGACAATCTTCGTGTGATCCGCGGTGAGCCGGATCTGGGAAAATTTAATAACAGCAGGAGAGGACGGAAAACCAATGGCAAAAGATATTAACGGAATGCTCGAGCACATGGGCGAAGGCATGGGAAAGCTCCAGGACGGGGCCCCGGAGCTGATTGGCGCATTCGTAAAAATGGACCAGGCGGCGTACGTGGAAGGCGAGTTGGAGCGCAAAACCAAGGAGCTGATCGGCTTCGGTATAGCGCTGTTTGCGCGCTGCGAATACTGCATGTCGCTTCACATCAAGCAGGCGCTGGGAGAAGGCGCCACCCGAGAGGAGATACTCGAGGCCGCATCGGTCGCGGTGGCGTTCGGCGGTTCGCCCTCCATGGCCTATCTTTCGACGACGGTCATGGATGCGCTCGAGGAATTTGAAAGCTGATCGATGACGCGCCTACTGGAATGACCATGAAGCGGCATGGATTATACCTGCAGCCTGAGATAAGTCCCTATGATGAGATACTCGCGCTGCAGGGAAAAATCAGCTCGGCCCGGCATCGCCGTGTGATACCCGACACAGTGATTTTCCTCGAGCACCAACGATGTATCACGGTTGGCCGTGACGGGAAGTTCGGAAATATCATCTCGAGCTGTCGTGATCTCCAGGAGCGGGACGTAAAAGTATTTGAAACGGATCGCGGCGGAGACGTCACCTACCACGGCCCGGGCCAGGTAGTATGTTACCCGATAATCGATCTCGAGGAGCGTGAGTGCGATATCTACGTGTATGCGCGCACCCTCGAGACGATGATCATTGAAACACTGAAGGCGTTCGGGATTCGATCGGGAAGAAAGAAGGGATTTCCGGGGATCTGGATCGGCGCCATGGAAAAAATCGCCTTCGAGGGCATCGCGATCGACCGCGGGGTGACGATGCACGGTGTTTCCCTTAATGTGAACACCTCCCTTGACGACTTTTCGATGATCGTCCCCTGCGGCTTGAGCGCCTGCGAGGTTACCTCCATGGAGAAATGCCTTGGACGCCGCATCGAAATTCAAAAGGTAATGACGGAGATGCGCAGTCAATTCTCCGTGTTGTTCGACATTGAATTGAAAGAGATCTCGGTACCGGAACTGCGGGGGATGATCGAAAATGAATAGCGTCCATCCTGAATGGCTGACCGTCACGGCGCCTGCAGGCGAAACCATGGAAGAGGTGAAGCAATTGCTCGATCATGGAGGTTTGCACGCGGTTTGTGAAAGCGCGGATTGCCCTAACGTAGCGGAATGCTTCGCCAGGCGGACGTGCACGTTCATGATCCTTGGGAATGTCTGCACCAGGAATTGCGGCTTTTGTGCGGTGGAGCATGGTTATCCGGATGATATTAATCCTCGCGAACCCGCTGAAATTGCGCATGCAGTTCGTGAATTGAATTTGAAGCATGTGGTAATAACCACCGTTACCCGGGATGATCTGCAGGACGGAGGTGCCAGACAGTTCGTCGCAGTGATACGTGCAATCCGTGAAGCCAGCCCTCGCGCGATAATTGAAGTGCTGATCTCGGATCTGAAGGGCCGCTTGATTCCGCTATTGGACATCGTAAAAGCGAAACCTGAAATCATTAATCATAACATGGAAACGGTTCCACGCCTTTATAAAGCCGTGAGGCCGCAGGCATGCTACGGCAGGTCGCTCGAGATTCTCCAATGGGCGAAGCAGGCAGGCGGCAGGATCATTACGAAATCTGGAATGATGCTGGGGTTGGGCGAGACAACCGAAGAAGTCCTGGGCGTCATGTGCGACCTTCGACAGGTAGGATGCAACGTGCTGACCCTCGGGCAGTACCTGAGTCCGTCCCGGAATCACGTTCCCGTCGATAGATTTGTTCACCCCGATGAGTTCAAGGAGCTGGAACGGGCCGGCCTGGAGATGGGATTCATGGCGGTGAGCGCAGGACCGCTGGTTAGAAGCTCGTACAATGCGGATGATGTTTATTCCAGGATTTCACAATGCAGATGAGGAGGGTGTTCAATGGCCGTAATCGAAACCTACAATATGCCCGATGAGCTTTTCTACACGAGGGATCATGCCTGGGTAAGAATAGAAGGGGGCAGAATAAGGATCGGCGTCACCGATTACATGCAGATGATGGCAGGGGAAATCACCTTCATACGGCTTCCCCGCGCCGGGAAGGACCTTGAAACCGACAAGACCCTCTTCACGCTGCAGTCGGGGAAATGGTCGGGGAAGGTGATGACGCCCGTGGCGGGCAGGGTCGTTGATGTGAACAAAGACATGGCCGCATCCCAGAAACCCATGAATGAAGATCCTTTCGGGAAGGGATGGGTTGCCCTGATGGAACCGGTCAACATGAACGATGTGAGCTCAAATCTGCTTTCGGGGCAGGCGGCGATCAACTTCCTCAAAGAAGAAATCCTTAAAAATCAGAAGCAGAATGCATAGGCGCGCTTGATGCGGAGGGAGCAACGATGGCAGGTATAAAACACTTAAAGGATAAAGTGGTGGTAATCACCGGGGCCGGTTCGGGAATCGGACGATTGACCGCCCTGGCATTTGCGCGTAAAGGCGCGGACCTCGTCATCGCGGACCTGAGCGAGGAGAGACTTGTCCGGGTTGCAGCCGAAATCGAGCAATCAGGCGCACGGGTTCTCGTGCGCACGCTGGATGTATCCGACAGGGCGCAGGTGGAAGCATTCGCGAAATTCGTCATCCGGGAGCGCGGTCATGTCGACGTGTTGCACAACAATGCTGGGGTGAGCGCGGGTGGCACGGTGGCTGACTCGAGCATTGAAAACTGGGAGTGGATTTTCAGGATCAATTTCTGGGGAGTGCTGTTTGGGATCAAGGCATTTCTTCCCTACATGATAGAACGTAGATGCGGGCACATTGTAAATACCGCATCATTGTTCGGCCTTATCGGCATTCCGGGCACTCCCGCATACTGCAGCACCAAGTTCGCGGTGGTGGGCCTCGGCGAAACGTTGAGGGCCGAGGTGGCGCAATATAACATTGGCGTAAGCACGATCTGTCCCAGCTGGATGAAGACGCAGATCGTGGCGGACGGCCGCATGGAGGTGAAGGAGAACATACGGGCCAATCGAGACAGTGTAGTCAGAGCCTACGAAAAATATGCATGGCCGCCCGAATGGGCGGCGAAGGCGGTAGTGAAGGCTGTCAGGAAGAATAAGGCCGTAGTACCGGTAGGCCCGGACGCATGGGTCATGTGGTTCATGAAGCGTTATTCGCCCGGGCTTTACGGTGCTGTCATGAAGCTGGGAAACCGGATACTGCTGGGAAACAAATCATAAGGGACAGGGTTAGCTGTTTGGGCGGTACAGCAACGAAAGAAATCGGAACGACATTAAACCAGGAGAGACACATGGCAGGAATAAAAAATTTGAAGGACAAGGTGGTGGTGATAACCGGGGCAGGATCGGGTATAGGGCGTGCGGCGGCGCTGGCTTTTGCCCGGAAGGGAGCCGACCTGGTCATCGTGGACAACCGGGAGGACCGGTTAAAATCCGTTGAATTCGAAGTAATGAAAACCGGTTCCAGGGTAATCTCGCGCAAGGTGGATGTCTCGGTCAGGGCCCAGGTTGAAAAACTCGCCAAATCCGTCATCAAGGAAAAAGGGCACGTAGACGTTCTCATTAATAATGCGGGCGTGGTGGTCGCAGGGAAGGTCGAGGATACTGACTACAAGAACTGGGAGTGGGTATTCGGCATCAACTTTTGGGGAGTCCTTTACGGGGTGAAATCGTTTTTACCTTTCATGATCGAGCGTAAATCCGGGCACATCGTCAACACCTCCTCTCTGTCGGGATTGTGCGCAAATCCCGCGACAGGCGCCTACTCGTGTACGAAGTTTGCGATAGCCGCGCTGAGCGAGTCATTGCGCGCAGAGCTCAAGATGCACCACATCGGCGTCAGCACCATCTGCCCCGGCTTCATCAACACCAATATCATGGAAGACGGAAAAATCGGGATTAAAGAAAGCGCCATTTCGAACAAGACGAACGTGGTGAATTTCTATAAGAAGTCCTGGTCGCCGGATCGTGTGGCAAAAGCCATGGTGAAGGCCGTGAGGCGCAACAGGTCGGTCGTGCCGGTCGGGCCGGAGTCCTGGATCATGTGGTACACGAAGCGCCTTTCCGTGCCGCTCTATAATTATTTCAATTCATTGGGAACTAAGCTTTTTACATAGGGGTCCGTAAAATAATAACAAGGGAGAACGAAGAGACATGAGCATCGGCAAATTGAGATTACCCAAAGTCGGCCAGATTGGAATTCTCGTATACGATCTCGAAAAGAACATCCACTACTACGAAAACGCCTTCGGCATCAAGCCATGGATCACCTTCGAGAAGAAACCAGAATTCACTATTGAAAAAAGCGGAGCGGTGGATGCGACCCTGAAGATCGGAACCGCGTACACGGGGGGCGTGCAGCTCGAGCTGATCCAGGTGACGAAGGGAAGGAGCTACTATAACGATACCCTGGATACGCGCGAGGGTCTCCACCACCTGGGCTTCATGGTGACCGACATGGAGAACCGGCTTAAGAAATGCGAGGAGCTGGGTATCGAGGTTATTCAGCGAGGGCAGCTCAAACTCAAATTGATTACCATCGACTACGCCTATCTCGACACAACGAAGGACGGGGGATGCATTTTTGAGCTGATCCAGGCCAGGGTCGGACCAATAAAAATGAAGATGAACTGGTTCAATCACCGGCTATCCGCCTGGACCGGGTTAATGTGATCGGGGTTAATGCAACAGGTTAAAGGCGGAACATCGGCATGGAAGATTTTATATGCAGGAAAAGGTAATGAGTATCAGCGAGGCATTAGTCAAGAGGCTTAAAGAAGCATTCGGACCGAGGGTTACGTCCTCACTGATGGAGCGGGAATTGTACTCGCGCGATCTCGCCCCGGTACCTGCACTGCTCGTGAAACCATTGTTCAACACCGTGCCCGATCTCGTGGTGCGGCCGATCGATGCCGGGGAAATTTCCACGCTGATGCGCCTTGCGGCCGAGGAAAAGATACCTGTCACCCCCAGGGCCGGGGGATCGACGGTGTTTTTCGATTCGGTCCCCGTCAAGGGTGGAATCCTGCTGGATCTCAACCTGCTGAACGGTGTGATCTTATTGAACGAAAATAATCTGACGGTGCGGGTCAAAGCCGCAACGACCTGGGGCGAGCTGGAGGCATATCTCAATTCCAGGAATTATGCCTGCAAATCCGTTCCGAGCAGCGCGCCCGCGGCAACCATAGGCGGATGGTTCAGCATGATGGGACATGGGATCGGCAGCCTGAAATACGGAAGTCTTCACTCGCAGGTCAGGAGCATCGAGGCCGTGCTGCCGGATGGAAGAATTTATCTCATCACAGGCACGACGGAACCTTCATTGAAACAGTTCTCTTCCGCGGAGGGGACCATTGGCGTGATAACCGAGCTCGAGCTGGAAATTCGCCCGCTGAGAGGCATGAGGCATTTCCTGGTTCATGCCCTTAATCCCTCCCAGGCCGTATCCATCATAAGGGAGCTGATCGGAGCGGCGACAAGGCCGTACAATATACATTTCTCCGACGGGGCGTACCTGGAAACCGTGAAGAAGCTGGGCATTTCCCATGTCGATGAGGAATCCAGATGCGTGATCGCGATCGATTACGAAGAGGATGCCGAGGGCCTCGAACAGGCCGAAAGACAGGTGCTCGATGCCGTAAACAAGAATCCATCGTCAGCGCTCCTGCCCCGTTCGATCGCCGATGCGGAATGGGAGGAGCGGTTCAATTCGCTTCGCCTTAAACGGGGAGGGCCGTCGGTGCTGGGCGGGGAAACCTGGCTGCCTGTTGAAAAACTTCCGGGCTATCTCGATGAAATCGAAAAGATGTCCGCCCGCTACGGCGTGAACCTTTTCTCGTACGGCCACATGGTGACGCCGGAAAAGGCAACCGTGATGACGGCATTTTTCGCGAACGAGGCCAGGGTCGTGCCGTAC
>CALMJO010000001.1 GCA_937864375.1 uncultured Spirochaetota bacterium | reverse complement strand
CACCTCTCTATTCGTCGGCAGCGTCAGATGTGTATAAGAGACAGGTATAGTAGAAATGATGCAGCACGTTGTTCAGGTAAAACGGGTCGACGCGCCTGATGTCGGGGGTGAGGCGCACGCATTCAGGCGCGAGCACTCCCCCGGCGAAGCTCATGGGCATGATGGCGCAGGCCCCGCACCCCTGGCCGCGCCTCACCATCACGATGTCGAATGCCGCCGCATCGCACTCACCCCCGAACCCGTGCGGTATGCGCAGGCAGCGTTCCGGTCTGAAGCGCAGGGTTTCCACGCTCGCGGGCGTAACCAGCAGGACGCCCTCGGGCTCGTCGGTGCACAGCGCCCCCTGCGGCGAGCCCTCCGCGAGACCGCGTCCGTGAACCAGCAGCTCCTCGAGCGCGGCCGCCTCCCATTCCACGGGTATACTGCCGCAGGGAGAATCCTTGAACGCGCCGTGCCCGCTCCCGCGCATCACCAGCTCCGCCATGAGCTCGTGCTTGTACCCGGTGAGCGCGTCCGCAAGCGCCGCGACCCGGGCAGCGGCCTCGTGCGCGCGCGCGGCGACCTCCCCCTTCCTGTTACCCTTGAAATCCATGATTAATGCTTACCGCACGAATCCGCCCGCCCGTCAAGATTTATTCCAATGTCGAGTCCCCCCAACGGAATTTTTAACTGCGCCTGTGCGCGGTTTTCATGACGCCGCGCAGCCAGGTGCTATCATTTCAAAATATGGGTTGATTATTCGCGTGGCGCTGCGGAGAATCCGCCGGCGCAACGAACAAGGAGCATGACGCATGGACAGGTTTAATAGGGCGCTCGATCTGGAATACTTCACAGTCATTTACAACGTGCTCGAGGCGGTTGCATCCATCGTCGCCGGCGGGTTCGCGAACAGCATCGCGCTGGTGGGCTTTGGGCTGGACAGCATAGTCGAGTCGCTCTCCGGGCTCGTCCTCATCTGGAGGCTCAGGGTGCACGGCAGCATCCCGGCCCACGAGGAGGAGCGCATCGAGAGGCACGCGACCCGCTTCGTGGGGGCGAGCTTCCTGGTGCTCGCCGCCTACGTGCTGTTCGAATCTGTGAAAAAAATTCTCACCGGGGAGACATCGGACCCCTCCCTTCCGGGAATCATCATAGCCGTGCTCTCCCTGATCGTCATGCCGGTCCTCGGCTATAAAAAATACCGCCTGGGAAAGGAGCTTGGCCTGGGCTCGCTTGTCGCGGACTCAAAGGAGACCTTCGTGTGCGCCACGCTCTCGCTCGCGCTCTTCGCGGGACTCATGGCCAGGTATTTCCTGGATTTTCCGCTCGCGGACCCCATCGTGGGGCTCGTAATCGTCGCCTACCTCTTCAAGGAGGGGCTTGAGCTCGTGCGCGGGGAATGCGGCGATGAGTGCTCCTGTCATGACGAGTAAGGCATCATGCCCTTTATAAGAATCCCGGGGTTCGAGGGACTGGTGTTCGTGCCGGAAGACGATCCGCGCGCGAAGAAAAAGCACCCCTGCGCCGACTGCTTCTCCTGCCAGTGGTGCGATGATGAGCGCTGTACGCGCTGTCTGGGAAAGTGCATTGATGAAGATTGTGCCGGCAAAGCCCGGCTGCCGCGGACAAAGTGCTTGCGCGGGTGCGATCCATAGTGCACTATACATAATTAATTCAGCTAAAAGATGAATGATCCGCAGTAATGACACATATAGAAAATATTTCTTATAAACTTAACATA